>JAZUPX010000097.1:0-14684 GCA_045605405.1 Clostridia bacterium | reverse complement strand
ATGCTCGATTCGTAAATCTTCGTATGTTCCGCCCTGATTTATACCGAAAAGCATCTGGTGTTTGTTGATGGTTTCGGGAAGTGCGTTAAGACGGGTAAGCTCCTCTTTACACCTCTCAAGCCAACGGTAGGTACGGTCGCAGGAATTTTTTACATATTCGTAGGGGGCAGGATTTTCAACACATTCGTCAAACGCCATTGCAATAGTAGATGCAAGGTTTGACTGAATCTGCATACTTTCCTCGGGTCCCATAAATATACGCTTTCCGTCTATATGCGACTGGAAGTTTACACCCTCCTCCGTAATTTTACGGAGTGATGCAAGGGAGAAAACCTGAAAACCGCCGCTGTCAGTGAGTATCGGTCTGTCCCAGTTCATAAACTTGTGAAGTCCTCCCATATCGCGGATAAGCTCATCACCGGGACGTACGTGAAGGTGGTAGGTGTTTGAAAGCTCCACCTGACAGCCTACATCCTTTAAGTCAAGGGATGATACTGCACCCTTGATTGCTGCCGATGTTCCCACATTCATAAATACGGGAGTCTGTATTGTTCCGTGCACAGTTTCAAAAGTACCTCTGCGTGCACGACCTTCTTGATTCAGTAATTTAAACATAATTTGTTATTCCTTTGTAGTATTTTTATGCATCAATTATAACAGGTAAAATCATCGGTTTTCTGTGGGTTCCTTCATATATATAGCTACTCAATGCATTTTTCACATTGTTCTTGATTGTATTCCAGTCACGGTGATTGGATATGAGAGTATCCTGAAGAGTAATTGTGACAATCCTCTTCATTTCTTCCATAAGTCCCTCATTATCACGCATATAGATAAATCCTCTTGTGATAACCTCCGGCTCTGCCGACATTTTGTGAGTTTTACCGTTGATTGCCATAACAACCATTATTATACCGTCTTCTGCAAGGTGCTTTCTGTCGCGGAGTACAATGTTTCCTACATCCCCTACACCGTAGCCGTCAACGAGGAGGTCACCTGCCTGAACATTTCCCGTAACCTTGGCGGTATCTCCCGTAAATTCAAGTACACTGCCGTTTTCAAGCTTGAAAATATTCTTTCTCGGGATTCCCATTTCCTCCGCAAGCATTGCGTGACGGCGGAGATGACGGCTTTCACCGTGTACGGGAATAAAGAATTTGGGCTTTACAAGTCCCATTATTATTTTAAGCTCTTCCCTGCAGGCGTGTCCCGATACGTGTACCTCTGTAAGCGCAGAATGTACAACCTCGGCACCCTTTCTGTAAAGCTCATTAATTACATTGGATACGGTTTTTTCGTTTCCGGGGATGGGCGATGCGGAAATAATTACAAGGTCGCCCTTTCCTATCTCCACCTTTTTATGGTCGGAAAACGCCATACGGGTAAGTGCACTCATAGGCTCTCCCTGACTTCCTGTTGTGATGATTACAAGCTGATGGTCCTGATACTTCTTAACATCCTCAATGGGAATCATTGTTCCCTCGGGTATTTTGAGGTAGCCGAGAGTTGATGCAACATCAATGATATTTACCATACTTCTGCCTGAAACCGCCACTTTTCTGCGGTTGCGGACAGGGGCATTTATTACCTGCTGAACACGGTCAACATTGGATGCAAAGGTTGCAACGAATATTCTCGAACGGGTTCCTTTAAAAAGTGTTTCGAAGGTTTCACCGACTGTTCTTTCACTCATTGTATAGCCCGGACGCTCTACGTTTGTAGAGTCGCTCATAAGGGCGAGAACACCGCTTTTTCCAAGCTCACCAAAACGGGCAAGGTCAATCATACTGCCCTCAATCGGGGTACAGTCAATTTTGAAGTCACCCGTATGGACAACCGTTCCAACGGGGGTTTTTATTGCCATACCGACAGCATCGCTGATGCTGTGGTTGACACGGATAAATTCAACGCTGATATTCTTACCGATTTTAGCTGTATCTCCTGCCTTTACACGGTTAAGCTTGGCAACACTCAAAATACCGTGTTCTTTAAGCTTCTGCTCTATAAGTCCGCAGGCAAGACGTGTTCCGTAAACAGGAACATTTACACTGCGCAGAAGATACGCAATACTTCCTATATGGTCCTCGTGTCCGTGAGTTATTACTATTCCCTTTACCTTGTCCTTGTTATTTACAAGATATGTCATATCGGGAATTACGCAGTCTACACCGAACATTCCGTCCTCGGGGAATGCCATACCGCAATCGACAACTAAAATTTCACCGCCAATTTCAAAGGCAGTAATATTCTTGCCGATTTCATTCAATCCGCCAAGAGGAATCATCTTCAATTTTAATTTTTTCGCCATTATTTTCTCCTTTTCATATCTACGGTTTACAAAGAGATATGTCCTGAACATCCCCTATGTACATTGCTTCATATCCTTTACCGCTGTATTCAGTACTACTGAGACCATACTTTATTATACGTCTCCTCAATGAGTAATTATACCATAAAGAGGTAAAAAGTCAACAAAATTAATAGCCGATAATTGCTACTATTTGTCAAATTTTTTCTTTACTAATTACCTATTGTATGCTATAATAAATTGATTTGTTGTGAAGATATTTCAGAATTTTATATTTATGCACAAATTGCCCCTGCTTTTTTAAGCTGTTTCGGGCGTTTTATAAAAATTTTAAGAATTTTTATGCAAAAAGCTTGCATATTTATACATTATGAGTTAGAATATACAAAACGTGATATTGTATTGGAGCGATTTTGTTATGAAAAAGGTATTTATTGACGGCAGTGCCGGCACTACGGGACTGAGGATAGTTGAAAGGCTTTCCAAAAGAAATGATATAGAGCTTATAAAGCTTCCCGAAGAGCTTCGCAAGGATAACGACGCAAGAAAGAAAGCACTTAATTCCTGCGACATTGCTTTCCTGTGTCTTCCTGACGCAGCCGCAATAGAAGCAGTAAATATGATTGAAAATGAAAACGTGGTTGTTCTTGATACCTCCACGGCACACAGAACAAATGATAATTGGGCATACGGCTTTCCCGAGCTTTCAAAAGAGCATTTTGAAAAGGTTGCCTCTGCAAAGAGAATTGCAGTACCCGGTTGTCATGCAAGCGGCTTCATTGCACTTGTATATCCCCTCATTGAAAACGGGATTATTGATAAGGACACTCTTCTCACCTGCCACAGTATTACAGGTTATAGTGGCGGCGGTAAAAAAATGATTGCCGAGTATGAGGATGAGGAAAGAAGCGAGCTTTTCGATGCTCCCCGTCAGTATGCCCTCGGTCAGACCCACAAGCATCTTCCCGAAATGGGCAAAGTAACAGGACTTACCAATGCCCCCATTTTCTGCCCCATTGTATCAGATTTTTACAGCGGTATGGCAGTAACCGTACCGATTTTCAAAAGCCAGCTTAACGACGGTTTTACAGCAGAAGATATTAAGAATGCATACAAGGAAAAATACACAGGCGAAATTGTTACTTATCTTGAAAGCATTGATGAAAGCGGACTTATAAGTGCAAATGCACTTTCTTTTAAGGATTCAATGCAGATAACCGTTTCCGGCAATGATGAGAGAATTCTTCTCATTGCAAGATATGACAATCTCGGTAAGGGTGCCTCCGGTGCGGCACTTGAATGTATGAACATTGTAATGGGCGAAAAGCCGTCTGCAATGCTCGATATATGAAAGGATGGTACAGATGTTTAATATAATTGAAGGCGGCGTGTGTGCTCCGAAAGGGTTTTCTGCAAATGGTATTCATTGCGGAATCCGTAAAAACCGTACAAAGCGTGACATTGCACTTATCGTAAGTGATGTTCCCGCTGCTGCGGCTGCAACATATACAACAAACCTTGTTAAGGGTGCCCCCCTTACAGTCACAAAAAATAACATTGCAAACGGCTATGCACAGGCGGTTATCTGCAACAGCGGTAATGCCAACACCTGCAATGCAAACGGAATAGAAATTGCAGAAGCAATGTGCAAGCTTGTTGCAGAGCATACAGATGTCAAGGCTGAGGATGTTATCGTAGCCTCAACAGGCGTTATTGGTCAGCCTCTTGACCTTGAGCCGATTGCAAATGGAATGAAAGAGCTCGTAGCAGGCCTTGGAAAAGGCGGTGAATACGGAGATTATGCTTCCGAAGCGATTCTCACAACTGATCTTGTAAAAAAAGAAATTGCAGTAAGCTTTACCCTCGGCGGTAAAGAATGTAAGATTGCAGGCATTGCAAAGGGCAGCGGTATGATTCATCCCAATATGGCAACAATGCTTGTATTCATCACAACAGATGTAGCAATTTCTCCGAAAATGCTTCAGAAAGCACTTTCAACAGATATAAAGAATACATTCAATATGATAAGTATTGATGGTGATACTTCTACAAATGATATGGTTAGTGTTATGGCAAACGGACTTGCAGGAAATACTATGATTGAGTCCGAGGGCGAGGATTTTGAAATTTTTGCAAAAGCTCTTAACACAGTTACAATCCATCTGTGCAAGATGATTGCAGGTGACGGCGAGGGTGCAACAAAGCTTCTCGAATGTGAGGTAAGTGGTGCCAAGGATGAAAAATGTGCAAAAACAGTTGCAAAATCTGTTATCTGCTCCTCGCTGCTCAAGGCGGCTATGTTTGGTGCAGATGCAAACTGGGGCAGGGTACTCTGCGCAATCGGTTACAGCGGTGCAGATGTGGATGTTAACAAAATTGACGTATCTTTCAGTTCCAAAGAGGGAACAATCGCAGTTTGCAAAAACGGTGCAGGTATAGATTTTTCTGAAGAAATTGCAAAGAAAATATTGCTTGAAAAGGAAATTAATATTATAATAAACCTTAACGACGGTGATGCATCCGCTACTGCCTGGGGATGCGACCTGACTTACGATTACGTTAAGATAAATGGTGACTATCGTACCTGATATTTTGGCAACGAAAAGTTTTAAAATGCACTTGGAGGAAATAAGATGACAAACGCACAGCGCGCAGAAGTCCTTACTCAGGCACTTCCTTACATACAGAAATATACAGATAAAATTATCGTTGTTAAGTACGGCGGTAATGCAATGATTAATGACGAGCTTAAAGATGCTGTTATGGGGGATATTGTTCTCCTCTCCCTTATCGGTATTAAGGTTGTTCTCGTTCACGGGGGCGGTCCCGAAATCACACAGATGCTTAAAGCTGTTGGCAAGGAATCCCAGTTTGTAAACGGTCTTCGTGTTACAGACAAGGAAACAGTTGACATTGTACAAATGGTACTTGCAGGTAAGGTTAACAAGAATCTTGTAAATCTTCTTCATCACAAGGGTGGTAAAGCTGTCGGTCTTTGCGGTATTGACGGTCATATGATTGAGGCAGAAGTTCTTAATCCCGAGCTTGGTTTTGTTGGTGAAATTACCAATGTTAATGTAGAGCCTATTACAGATGTTCTTGAAAAAGGTTATATTCCCGTAATTTCCACAGTAGGCTGTGACAAAGAGGGGAATGTTTATAATATCAACGCCGATACAGCAGCATCCAAGATTGCAGGAATTTTAGGTGCAGAAAGTCTTATTTCCATGACTGATATTGAGGGTATTCTTCGTGATAAGGATGACCCCTCTACTCTTATTTCCAAAATCGTTGTTAATGAGGCACCCAAGCTTGTTGAGGAGGGTGTTATCTCCGGCGGTATGATTCCCAAAGTTGAGTGCTGTATTGACGCAATCAATAGCGGTGTGAGAAAAGTATTTATAATTGACGGAAGAATCCCCCACTCCATACTTATCGAAACCTTGACCAATGAAGGTATCGGTACTATGTTTGTCAAGGGGTAACTTGGTTATTTTTGACCGGATGTGCTTATGCCCATCCGGTTGAGTGCTATATTTGGATATGAAAAAGGACTGAATTTTTATGAACACATTTGAAAAAGACAAACAGTTCGTCGCACCTACCTACGGCCGTTTTCCCGTGGAAATTGTCGGAGGAAAGGGAGCAATCCTAAAGGGTAGCGACGGTAAGGAATATATAGATTTAGGAAGCGGTATTGCCGTAAATACATTCGGTGCTTGTGACGATGAATGGGTGGATGCAGTAAAGACACAGCTTGATAAATTTGCCCATACATCCAACCTCTACTACACATCGCCTTGTGCTGACCTTGCCCAGATGCTCTGCGAAAGGACGGGGATGAAGAATGTATTCTTCTCCAACTCCGGTGCAGAAGCAAACGAATGTGCCATAAAGGTTGCACGAAGGTACGGTGCACTTAATAAGGGTGCTGATTACTATACAATAGTAACACTTGAAAAAAGCTTCCACGGAAGAACACATACAACACTTGCCGCAACAGGTCAGGAAAACTTCCACAAGGAATTTCTTCCTCTTACCGATGGTTTTGTACACGCTACCCCCAATGACATCAACTCGCTTAACGAAGCTGTTAAAAACAACAAGTGCTGCGGTATAATGATTGAAATTGTTCAGGGGGAGGGCGGTGTAAATGCTCTTGATAAAGAATTTATTGAAGAAGCAGCCAGACTCTGCAAGGAAAATGACCTTGTACTGATTGTTGACGAGGTACAGACAGGAAACGGCAGAACGGGTAAGCTTTATGCATATATGCACTACGGCATTGAGCCTGATGTGGTTTCAACTGCAAAGGGACTTGCAGGCGGTCTTCCTCTTGGTGCGACAATGCTCGGTAAAAAGGTAAAGGATATTTTTGAACCGGGTCTTAACGGCTCCACCTTCGGCGGAAACCCCGTTTGTTGCAGCGGCGCGGTAAATGTACTCTCAAGACTTACCGATGAATTTTTGGAGGAGGTTACTAAAAAAGCTAACCTTATCCTTGAAACACTTTCTGGGGCTGAGGGCATCGAAAGTATTTCAGGTCTTGGACTGATGATGGGAATTAAAACAACCAAGGAAGCAAAGGAAGTTGTAAACTACTGTATAGATAAGGGTGTGTTGGTACTTACCGCAAAGGACAAGGTAAGACTTCTCCCCCCGCTTAACATAGAAACCAATGAGCTTTTGAAAGCTCTTGACATAATCAAGGAGGCATGTAAATTATGAAACACTTATTAAAACTCGGTGACCTTACCAAGGAAGAGATTGTAGAAATTCTCGACCTTGCGGATAAGCTGAAGTATGAAAAGAAAAACGGTATTGAGCATCACCTTTTAAAAGGCAAGACACTCGGTATGATTTTCCAGAAATCTTCCACAAGAACAAGAGTATCTTTCGAGGTTGGTATATTTGACCTTGGCGGTACAGCTCTTTTCTTAAGCCCACGTGACCTGCAGATTGGCCGTGGTGAGGTTATTCAGGATACAGCACGTGTTCTTTCCAGATTCCTTGACGGTATTATGATTCGTACCTTCGAGCAGAAAGAGGTTGAGGATTTGGCAGCATTCGGTAACATTCCGATTATAAACGGTCTTACAGACTACTGCCATCCCTGTCAGGTGCTTGCAGACCTTATGACAATCCGTGAAAAGAAGGGCAAGCTTGAGGGACTCAAAATGTGTTTCGTGGGTGACGGAAATAATATGGCAAACTCACTTATCGTTGGTGGTATCAAGATGGGTATGGAAGTTTCCATTGCCTGCCCCAAGGGTTATGAGCCCGATGCAGACATTATGAAGTGGGCAAGCGAAAACGGTAAATTCACCTGCACTTCCGATATTAAAGAAGCCGCTGCCGGTGCAGATGTTCTCTATACAGATGTATGGGCATCTATGGGTCAGGAAGAAGAATCTCAGGAAAGAGCAAAAATCTTCAAGGATTATCAGATTAACACCGAGCTTATGAAGGTTGCAAATGACGGTGCAATGGTTCTTCATTGTCTTCCCGCACACCGTGGGGAGGAGATCACCGCTGAGATAATCGAACAGCACGCAGACGAAATTTTTGAAGAAGCTGAAAACAGACTCCACGCTCAGAAGGCTGTTATGGTTAAACTTATGGCGTAAGCCAATTATTATACTAAAATTCAGAAAGGCATGGTTATATGAAAGCATATTTGATTCTGGAAAACGGAAAAGTTTTCTCTGGTGAAAGCTTTGGCGCAGTAACAGAGGAAACCGGTGAAATTGTTTTTTCCACATCTATGGGAAGCTATATTGAAGCTCTTACAGACCCTTGCTACTACGGACAGATTCTTGTTCAGACCTATCCCCTTATCGGTAACTACGGTATGATTTATTCCGATATGGAAAGTAAAAAGGTGCATTTAAAGGGATATATTGTTCGTGAAATCTGTGATATGCCCTCAAACTTCCGCTGTGAGGGAACTTTAGATAATTTCCTTAAAGAACAGGGCATTATGGGCATATGCGGAATCGACACGAGAGAAATCACCAAGATTATCCGTGAAGAGGGCACAATGACCGCCCGCATTACCACAAAAGAGCCTGACGGTGCAAATCTTACAGTCCTTGACACAAAGGATGCAGTTTCAATTGTCAGCACCAAGGAAAAGTACACAGTTGGTGACGGTGATGCAAAGATTGCTCTCCTTGACTTCGGTACTACCAAGTCAGCCGTCAAGACACTTGCTGACAAAGGTGCAACAGTTACTGTTCTCCCCTATAACACAAAAGCGGACGAGCTTTTATCCTATGATGCGGTTTACCTTTCCGATGGTCCCGGAAATCCCGAGGATATGAAAGATGCGGTAAATGTTATTAAGGAAGTTTTTGGTAAAAAGCCCATCTTCGCAACGGGACTTGGTCATCAGCTTCTTGCAATGAGCCAAGGTGCAAAGATAGAAAAGCTTACCTACGGACACAGAGGTGCAAATCAGCCCGTTAAGCAGATAGAAACAGGTCGTGTTTATATAACAAGCCAGAATCACAGCTATACAGTTGTAACTGATACACTTCCCAAGGATGTGACAGTTACTTATGAAAACCTTAACGACAAGAGCTGTGAGGGTATTGAGTATAACGGAAAGAACGCTGTTTCAATTCAGTTCCGCCCCATTCCCGGTGACGGACCCAACGAAACAAACTTTCTGTACAACAAAATTTTTGAAATGATTGGAGGATGTAAGAATGCCTAAGAATAAAGACATCAAAAAGGTACTCGTTATCGGTTCCGGTCCTATCGTTATCGGTCAGGCTGCCGAATTTGACTACGCAGGTGCTCAGGCTTGCCGTGTCCTCCGTGACGAGGGAGTTAACATTGTTCTTGTAAACTCCAACCCTGCTACAATTATGACAGATAAGGCTCTTGCAGACGAAATCTATCTTGAGCCTCTTACAGCAGATACAATAAAGAGAATCATTGAAAAGGAAAGACCCGACAGTCTCCTTGCATCTCTTGGCGGACAGACAGGTCTTACCATTGCAATGCAGCTTGACAAGGAAGGATACCTTGACAAGATGGGCGTTAAGCTTATCGGTACAAATGCCGAGGCTATTGACCGTGCCGAGGACCGTGAGCTTTTCAAAGAAACAATGCTCAAAATCGGACAGGGTTGTATCCCCTCCGACATTGCTACAACAGTTGATGAATGTCTCAGAATCGCAGAGAAAATCGGCTACCCCGTAATCGTTCGTCCCGCTTTCACCCTCGGCGGTGCAGGCGGTGGTGTTGCATATGATGCAGACACTCTTGCTAAAATTGCAAACAACGGTCTTACACTCTCCCCCATTACTCAGGTACTTATTGAAAAGTACATCTACGGCTGGAAAGAAGTAGAGTTTGAGGTTATGCGTGACCATGCAGGTAACGCAATCACCATCTGCAGTATGGAAAATGTAGACCCCGTTGGTATTCACACAGGTGACAGTATAGTTGTTGCTCCTGCAGCAACTCTTTCCGATAAAGAATATTCAATGCTCAGAAAAGCGGCTCTTGATATTATCACAGAGCTTAAAATTGAGGGCGGCTGTAACTGTCAGTTTGCTCTTAATCCCGATAGCTTTGAATATGCGGTAATCGAGGTTAACCCCCGTGTATCTCGTTCTTCCGCCCTTGCAAGTAAGGCAACTGGTTACCCCATTGCAAAGGTTACTACAAAGATTGCACTCGGTTACACTCTTGACGAAATCAAGAATGATGTTACCGGCGTAACATACGCTTGCTTTGAGCCTGCAGTTGACTATATGGTAGTTAAGTTCCCCAAGTGGCCCTTTGACAAGTTTGTGTATGCTGACAGAAAGCTCGGCACACAGATGAAGGCTACCGGTGAGGTTATGTCTATCGGCAATTCCTTTGAATCAGCTCTTATGAAGGCTGTAAGAGGTGCAGAGCTTAAGACAGAAACTCTCCAGCACAAGGAAGTCCAGGCTATTGAAGATATTGAAAAGAAGCTTTATGACCTTGACGACCTTCGTATATTTACTGTATATGAAGCATTGGTAAGAGGAATTACCATTGACAGAATCAACGAAATTACAAGAATTGATAAGTGGTTCCTTTCCAAGATTAAAAATATTGTTGACTATGAAAAGAGCATCCGCGGAAACCTTACTCCCGAACTTTATGAAAAGGGTAAGAAGCTTGGTTTCACAGACAAGGCTCTCCAGGAAATCAGCGGTTGTAAGTGCCCCGCGCATAAAAACTGTGTTTACAAGATGGTTGACACCTGCGGCGGCGAGTTCAAGGCAAAGACTCCTTATTTCTACTCAACATACGACGAAAACTGCGAAGCAAGAGCAGTTACTACAAATAATAAAAAGGTTATAGTTCTCGGCTCCGGTCCTATAAGAATCGGTCAGGGTATCGAATTTGACTACTCCTCCGTTCACTGTGTATGGGCACTTAAAGAAATGGGGTATGAGGTTATTATCATTAACAACAACCCTGAAACGGTTTCTACTGACTTTGATACTGCGGACAGGCTTTATTTTGAGCCTCTTACTCCCGAGGATGTAATGAATGTTATCGAGGTTGAAAAGCCCGAGGGCGTAGTTGTTGCATTCGGCGGACAGACAGCTATTAAGCTTGTTAAGTTCCTTGACGAAAGCGGAATCAAAATCTTAGGTACATCTGCAAAGAGTATCGATATGGCAGAGGACCGTGAACAGTTTGATGCACTTCTTGAAAAATTCGATATCAGAAGACCTAAGGGACTTACCGTAATGACTCGCGAGGAAGCTCTTGAGTCTGCTGAAAAGCTTGGCTATCCCGTGCTTCTTCGTCCCTCCTATGTAATCGGCGGTCAGAATATGACAATCGCTTACAAAGAAGAGGATGTTGAAAGATATATGGACATCATCCTTTCACAGAAGATTGATAACCCCGTTCTCGTTGACAAATATATGATGGGTAAGGAGCTTGAAGTCGATGTAATCAGCGACGGCAAGGATGTTCTTATCCCCGGTATTATGGAACACGTTGAGCGTGCAGGTGTTCACAGCGGTGACTCCATTGCGGTATATCCTCCATTTAATATAACAGATAAGATGCTTGACAAGATTGTAGATTGCTCAATCAAGCTTGCTCTTTCTCTTAAGACTCAGGGACTTATCAACATTCAGTACCTCGTTTATGAAAATGAGCTGTATGTAATCGAAGTTAACCCCAGAGCATCAAGAACAGTTCCCTATATCAGTAAGGTTACAGGTATTCCTATGGTTGACCTTGCAACACAGGTAATGCAGGGCACACCCCTCCTTGACCTCGGATTCGGAAGCGGTCTTTACAAGATGCCTCCCTACTATGCAGTTAAAGTTCCCGTGTTCTCATTTGAGAAGCTTTCTGGTATCAACTCTATCTTAGGACCTGAAATGAAGTCCACAGGTGAGGTTTTAGGTATTGGTAAGACTCTTAACGAAGCACTTTACAAGGGACTTGTTTCTGCAGGCTTCAATCTTGAAAGCCGTGGCGGTGTATATATCAGCGTTGATTCCAAGGATAAGTATGACCTTATCGAGCTTGCAAAGAAGCTTTCTGATGCAGGACTTGAAATCTATGCTGATGAAAAGAATGCCATTATCATCGATTCTCTCGGAATCCCCGTTGAAACAGTTGAGGGTGAAAAGATTTACTCACTCCTTGAAAGCGAGAAGATTGGTTACATTATTCATACCAATTCCGGCCGTCCCAAGGAAATTGAGAAGTTCATCAGACTTCACCGCCGTGCATTGCAATTAAGCATTGCTTGTCTTACTTCTCTTGATACTGCAAATGCATTGGCTGACATTCTTCTTAGCCGTTTCAACCAGTACAATACAGAGCTTACAGACATTGCGAAGCTCCGTACAGAAAAGCTTAATATTCCTTTCATCAAGATGGAAGGCACAGGCGATGACTATATATTCATCAACAACTTTGACGGAAGCATCAAATTCCCCGAAGCACTTGCGATTGTGTTTAGTGACCGTCACAGAGGTATCGGTGCAGACGGACTTGTTCTTATTGAAAAATCCGAGGTTGCAGATGCCAAAATGCGTATATTCAATACAGACGGCAGTGAGGGCAGAATGGCAGGCAACTCCATCCGTTGCGTAGGTAAATACCTTTGGGATAACGGTTATGTTACCCACCGTCACATCACAGTTGAAACTGCAAGCGGTGTAAGAAAGCTGACTCTCCACCTCTTTGACAAGAAAGTTACAAGCGTAACAGTTCAGATGGGTAATGCAGAATTTTCACCTGCGGCTATTCCCGTGGATTTGCCCGGAGACAAGATTGTAAACGAAACAGTTACAATCGGTGGAAAGAAATATGACATTACTTGCCTTTCAATCGGCAACCCCCATTGTGTTGTTATCTGTGACAATGTATATAACATTGATGTTCCCACAATCGGTCCCCGTTTTGAAAATGCACCTATCTTCCCAGAGCGTATCAATACAGAGTTTGTAAAGATTATTGACAAGCGTACAATCAGAATGCGTGTATGGGAGCGCGGTAACGGTGAAACACCTGCCTGCGGTACTGGTGCTTGTGCAGCAGCTATTGCGGCAGTTGAAAACGGATACTGCGAAAAGGATACCGATATTTCCGTAAGAGTTGAGGGCGGCGAGCTTATCGTTCGCTACACCGACGAGGGCGTATTCCTTACCGGTGACGCTGAAAAGGTATTCGAGGGTATTTACGAATACTAAAACAAGGTGTTTTAAATGAATATTCGTGCATAAAACATAACTTTATGCACGAATATTTAAAAATTTATGAATTTTTATGCAAAAGCACTTGCATAATTATACATTTAGTGTTATACTGTTTTCAATGAAAGATTGAAGACAAAAAAGGAGATTATTAAAATGGACAAAAAAGATATTAAAAAAGTAGTTCTCGCCTATTCCGGCGGACTTGACACATCAATTATTATTCCGTGGCTCAAGGAAAACTACGACAACTGTGAAGTTATCGCAGTTGCAGGTAATGTAGGACAGAATGACGAGCTTGACGGTCTTGAAGAAAAGGCATTAAAGACAGGTGCTTCCAAGCTTTATGTACTTGACCTTACAGAAGAGTATGTAGACGAATACATCATCCCCACAATGAAGGCAGGTGCAATCTATGAGGAATATCTCCTCGGTACAAGCCATGCACGTCCCTGTATTGCAAAGGGTCTTGTTGAAATAGCTCTTAAAGAGGGTGCAGATGCAATCTGCCACGGCTGTACAGGTAAGGGTAATGACCAGGTTCGTTTTGAGCTTGCTATAAAACATTTTGCTCCCAAGATGCCCATTATTGCACCTTGGAGAATCTGGGATATCAAATCCCGTGAAGAGGAAATTGAATATGCGGAAGCACACAATGTTCCCCTTAAGATAAACCGTGAAACAAACTATTCCAAGGATAAGAACCTCTGGCACCTCAGCCACGAGGGTCTTGACCTCGAAGATACAGGTAATGAGCCTCAGTACGAAAAGCCCGGATTCCTTGAAATGGGCGTATCTCCCATTATGGCTCCCGATGAACCCACATATATTACACTTGACTTTGAGCAGGGTGTTCCCGTAGCATTTAATGACAAGAAAATGAGTGCAAAGGAAATCATCCTTGCCCTCAACGAAGTTGGCGGAAAGAACGGTATCGGTCTTCTTGACATCGTTGAAAACCGTCTTGTAGGTATGAAATGCCGTGGTGTTTACGAAACTCCCGGCGGTGCAATTCTTTACAAGGCACATAGCGTGCTTGAGTCCATCTGTCTTGACAAGATGACTCTCCACGAAAAGCAGAAGCTTTCCATCACCTTTGCAGAGCTTGTTTATAACGGTCAGTGGTTTACACCTCTCCGCGAGGCTCTCAGCGCATTCGTTGACAAGACTCAGGAAAAGGTTACAGGTAAGGTAAGACTTAAGCTCTACAAGGGCAATATGATTAATGCAGGTGTATGGAGTGATTACAGCCTTTACTCCGAAGAAATCGCAACATTTGGTGAAAGCGATTACAACCAGAAGGATTCCGAAGGTTTTATCAACCTTTACGGTCTTCCCATCGCAGTGCAAGCTATGGTTGATGCAAAGAATAATAAATAACGGACGTATTAAAACAGCACCGACCGCATAAAGCATAATAATTTATATCATATCCATTTGAAAGCGTAGATATTTGAGTGCATTTCAATTTATATGTAAAAATTCGTTTCACGAATTTTATTGGAATTTTTGCTTTATGCTACGAACAAACTTCACCTCTCGCTGTATACACATACAGCTTCGGGTAACCCACGGCAAGCCGTGGTTCAGTTTGTCCGTTCTGCACTATTTTTCTCCATCCTTGTAAAAAGGTATTGCAGCGAAAAGTTCGCTGCAAT
>JAZUPX010000096.1:0-5455 GCA_045605405.1 Clostridia bacterium | reverse complement strand
AGCCTTAATAAGCTCACCGCAGTTGGAGCACTTTACCATGCCGGGTACTTCAAGTTTCCAATTAGCTCTTCTCTTATCGCGTCTTGCCTTGGAAGTCTTTCTCTTTGGAACTGCCATTTTCTACACCTCTTTACTCAAATTTCTAAAGATGGCGAATCTCGGGTCATAGACCTTTGTCTCGCAATTGCATTCAATTCTGTTAAGGTCTATGCCGCACACCGGGCAGAGTCCCTTGCAGTCCTCCCTGCATAAAGGTTGCAGAGGGATACTTTCAAATATACACGCTTCAACGCTGCCGGAAATATCAATAACATTTCCCGCAACACTTATACACTCCTCATCAATATCGGAAAAATCGCTGTCAATACTCTCAAAAAGTTCTCCTGAAAGTTTTCCCACAATAGGCTGACCGCAACGGGAACATTCCGTCTTGTACTCTCCCGTGATTTTCGCCGAAATTTCAAGTGCACCGCCAATGCTGCAGACCTTGCCCTCTATTAACACAGGCTCGGTAAACTGAAGCGTGCTGCCCATATAGTCAAACGTACCGAGCTCCACATTACCCGAAAACGTTTTTGAAGCACCGTCATTTCTAAGTACAGATGCAATATTTATCTTCATAATAAACACCTATCCTTCAGTGCCTCTTTTACAGGCGCTTATCTATTATACTATCATTTTTTCTGCTTGTCAACAATTATTTTGCCAATCTTTCAGTTTCAATAGCAATCATCATTTCTTCATCTGTGGGGATAACAAGAGTTCTTACTGTTGCACCCTCTGCAGAAACATCAATAGCCTGACCGCGGAGCTTGTTCTTTTCAGTGTCAACCTTAACACCGAGGAACTGGAGACCTTCAACAACAGCACTTCTTGTATCGCAGTCGTTTTCACCAACACCTGCAGTAAATACGATTGCATCTACACCGCCCATAGCTGCCGCATAGCTGCCGATATACTTCTTGATACCGTAGCTGAACATCTTGAGAGCTGCTTCAGCACGCTTGTTGCCATCTTCAGCTGCTGCGGAAAGGTCGCGGAAGTCGCTGGATACACCGCTTACGCCGAGCACACCGCTCTTCTTGTTGAGAACTGCGTTGATTTCGTCAATGCCAAGTCCTTCTTTTTCCATAAGGAATGTAACGATAGCAGGGTCAATGTCACCGCTTCTTGTACCCATAAGGATACCTGCAAGAGGAGTAAGACCCATTGTTGTATCGATTACCTTGCCGCCCTTAACAGCCGCAACGGAAGAACCGTTACCAAGGTGACAGGTTACGATATTAATATCCTTTATATCCTTGCCGAGAAGCTCTGCAGCTTTTCCGGATACATAGTTATGACTTGTACCATGGAAGCCGTATCTTCTGATTTTGTACTTTTCATAATATTCGTAAGGAATACCGTAGAGGTATGCTTCCTCGGGCATTGTCTGATGGAAAGCTGTATCAAATACGCCTACCTGAGTAACACCGGGCATAACCTTTTCACAAGCCTCGATACCGATAAGGTTTGCAGGATTGTGAAGAGGAGCAAGCTCGATACATTCTTCGATTGCTTTCTTAACTTCTGCTGTAATAACCACGCTGCCGCTGAAGCTTTCACCGCCGTGAACAACTCTGTGACCAACTGCACCGATTTCGCTCATAGATTCAATTACGCCGTGGTTTTTATCAACAAGAGCATCTATAACAAGCTTGATTGCCTCTGCATGAGTGGGCATGGGGCTTTCGATTACAACCTTGTCACCGCCCTTGGGTGTGTGATTAAGCTTGCTTCCTTCGAGAGTAATTCTCTCACAAAGGCCTTTTGCCAATACTTCCTTTGTATCCATATCAATAAGCTGATATTTAAGGGATGAGCTTCCTGCGTTTATAACGAGAATTTTCATTATATAATACTTCCTTTCAATTATTTATTAGCTTGTGCCTGAACTGCTGTGATAGCAACAACACCTACGATATCGTCTGCACTGCAACCTCTGGAAAGGTCGTTGATTGGCATTGCGATACCCTGAGTAACAGGGCCGTAAGCTTCTGCCTTTGCAAGACGCTGAACAAGCTTGTATCCAATGTTACCTGCATCAAGGTCAGGATAAACAAGAACGTTTGCTCTGCCTGCAACGGGAGAACCGGGAGCCTTGGACTCACCAACAGAGGGAACGATAGCTGCGTCAAGCTGAAGCTCGCCGTCTACATTAATGTTGGGGAATGTTTCCTTACAAATTTTAGTTGCTTCGGTAACCTTGTCTACATCTGCGTGAGCTGCACTGCCCTTTGTAGAATGAGAAAGCATTGCTACATAAGCAGGCTCCTCGACAAGAAGCTCGAAGCTTTCTGCAGAAGATGCTGCAATTGCTGCAAGCTCTTCAGCGTTGGGATTCTGTACAAGTCCGCTGTCTGCAAATACAAATGTGCCGTTTGCACCGTACTGACAATCCGGAACAACCATAAGGAAGAAAGCTGATACAAGCTTAACACCGGGTTTAGTCTTTATAATCTGGAGAGAGGGGCGGAGAGTATTTGCAGTAGAGTGGCAGGCACCTGAAACAACGCCGTCTGCGTCTCCTGCTTTTACCATAAGGCAAGCATAGTACATATAGTCGCCGAGAACGATTTCCTTTGCCTGCTCATATGTAACGCCCTTGCTCTTTCTGAGTTCAACAAAAAGGTTAAGGTATTCTTCAGTTTTTTCATAATTGAAGGGGTCAATGATTGTAGCCTTGGAAATATCAAGTCCCTTGGAATTTTCAGCTACTTCTTCAGGAGTACCGATAATAACGATATTTGCAATATCTTCTTTCAGTACAGTTTCAGCCGCTTCCCATGTACGTCTGTCCATTGATTCAGGAAGAACGATGGTTTTTTTATCGCTTCTTGCCCTTTCTTTAATAGAATCTAAAAATTTACTCATTTTTATTCCTCCAAAAACTTTATTTTTCCATTAATATAGTATATAATAGAAATATCCAATTTTCAACAATTTTTTCTCAAAAGAAGGTAAATTTATGAAAATAAGTGCTTTAATCGCAGAATTTAATCCTTTTCACCGTGGTCACAAGCTTCTTATAGACAGTATGAGGAAACAGTCCGACGCTGTTATTGCTGTTATGAGCGGTAATTTCGTTCAACGTGGCGAATGTGCCGTTTTTGAAAAAGGCGAGCGTGCGAAAGCTGCAATAGAAAACGGAGTTGACCTTGTGCTGGAGCTTCCGTCTGTATACGCACTTTCCTCTGCCGAGGGTTTTGCAAAGGGTGGAGTTAAAACTCTTGCCGCCTGCAACACTATTGATGAGCTTCATTTCGGAAGCGAGTGCGGTGATATAGAAAAGCTCTCTTTGTGTGCAGACATATTAAATGAAGAAACACCCCTGTTCAGATCAATTCTTTCACAAAAGCTGAAAGAGGGGCTCTCTTACCCTGCAGCACGTCAGCAGGCACTGGAAAAAATTATTCCCGAGGGCAATCTCCTTTCCTCACCCAACAACACCCTCGCAATAGAATATATAAGGGAAATAAAAAAGTCTATGCTGAACATTGTTCCGCATACTATAAAACGAGTGGGAAGCGGTTACAATGATATTGAAAAAGATACTGCCATTCCCTCCGCTTCGGGAATCAGACATTTTCTCAAGGAAGGTCAGTGCGTAAAGGAGCATATGCTTTATAATTATGTGGATAAGCCCCTTTTTATGAGTTCTTTTGATATTATTGTTGCCGCACGGCTTAAAGCAATTTCCAAGGAAGGGCTTTCCTCCATTTACGATTGTAATGCAGAAATTGCCTCCAGACTTAAAGAAGCTTCGGCATATAACACCTTTGAAGATATTGTTTCTGCTGCATCCTGTAAAAGCTATACGCAAAGCAGACTTCGCCGTATTCTGTGCAATATAATTACGGGAAATTCTTTTGAGGAAATCCCCTCTCCAACCTATATACGCCCTATTGCATTCAACGAAAAAGGCGGAGAGATCCTGAAAAAAATGAAAAGCACCGCCTCTCTGCCCGTAGCTTCAAGGGGTGCTGTTTTGAAAAATGATGAAATTTTCTCCTTTGAATGCCGCTGCACAGATATATACAATCTGGCACGGGGCATAAACGGAGGGATGGAATTTGACCGCAAAGTTAAAATTATTTAGTATATTTTTTGAGCAATCCCTGACAGGTCGTTACTGCACTGTATATCATAAAATATGTTATAATCACTACTACAAGGGGAAATGCCATTTGTGAAAAAGCAGGCTTAAAGGCTGAACGCCATGCTAAAAAGAGTACAGTAACAAAAAATGAAACAATACTGTAAGTGTCTATCATATGCATAAATGTTGCAAATATAAATATAACACGGGAATCTGCCTCTGAGCTTATAAAAGCTTCGAGGCTCTCTTTTTGGGTCCCAACCAGACGGGTTGAAATAATTCCTCTTTTTACGGTTTTCTCAAGCCTTTGTGCTGCGTGCTGACGAATACGCTCTTCGTTATTTCTGAAATAATCATTGAACAGTACGCGGTAAACCCTCTTTTTTTCAGAAAGGAGGATTTCCACGGTATCACCTTTTATCCACAGTCTTGCTTCGTCGGCTTTCAGCTTCACACGGTATTTTCTCCCGTCTTTATCCACAAGCTTCATAGTTGCCGCCTTTTCAGCTGCGCGGTTTTCGTTCGTCAGCACAGCTTCAATTTTTTCACCTGCTGCACTGTTATACCTCCCTGTTTTGGGGATACGGTTTACAATTCTGAGAACCAACAAAAAAGTTAAAAGAACAATAAATACGCTGAGTACAAATCCTGACATATAACCATCTCCTGAAAAATGATTATACACCATTCTTTACCCATTTTCAAGTATGTTTATACTATATTTACATATTGAGATGCCACATATCCCACTAACCCCTGATAATTTACTACATACCAATCCTGCCATTGTCCTACAACAGTAAGAGGTGAGCCGTTTGGAATTGATGCAATTATTCTTGAGTTTCGGTTGGGACGGGAACGGAGATTGAGAGTACCGCTGGTCAAGGTTACAACACCCCTCATGGGAGTCATCGGCTCTACAAAGGGAATTCCGAAATATTCAGTCAGGGAAAGAACCAAGTTTGCTGCAATTCTCTCTATATTGTTGCTTACCCACGTTGCATCCTGCACATTGTCGTGATACCCCAATTCAAGAAAAACTGCAGGTGCACGGGTCTGGGTAACTTCTCCGATAGTTGTTGTGCTTATGGCACGTACCTTTGACGGAAGCGGATAAATACTTTTCAGATTTTTTGCAAAAATTTCAGCCGCCCGCCTTCCCCGTGTGCTTATGGGAGAATAGTACACATCTACTCCCCTGTAGGTTCCGTACTGTCCCTCAGGTGCCGCATTTGAATGAATTGCCAGATGCAAATCATAATTTCCACGGTTTGATTCAGCTATTGAGCCGGCAGCAGACGAATCCGGACTATTTCT
>JAZUPX010000095.1:0-12990 GCA_045605405.1 Clostridia bacterium | reverse complement strand
ACCCACGGAATCCGTGGCGAAGTCAAGGCACTTCATTTTACCGATGGGGAAGTGTTCTTCAAAAAAGTTAAGACCGTGTATAAAAAGGACAACACCCCCGTAAAAATCCTTTCTCACAGATTTCAGAAAGGTGCAGTTCTTTTGAAGCTTGAAGGTGTGGATGATGTGGAAACCGCGGAAAAACTGAAATTTACCGAGCTTTATGCAAAGGAGGAAGACCTTCCAAGGCTTCCCAAGGGTGAATATTATTTCTTTGAACTTATCGGACTTACAGCTGTTTTGTCTGATGGAGAGGAGATTGGTAAGGTAACAAATGTCATTGAAAACAATGCATCAAATCTCCTTGAAATCACCAAGACAGACGGAGAAAAGGTGCTTGTGCCTAACATTCCTGTTTTTGTCAGCGATGTAAAGCTTAAAGAGGAAAAAATATACATAACCCCCATTGAAGGATTGATATAAATGAAATTCAGTGTTCTGACACTTTTTCCCGAAATGCTCACAGCTCTTGGCGAAAGTATCATCGGCAGGGCAATCGGGAAAGGAATAATAGAAACAGAATACATAAATATCCGTGATTTTTCTAAGGATAAACATCGACGTGTAGACGATTATCCCTACGGTGCAGGCGGTGGAATGGTAATGCAGCCCCAGCCTATTTACGATGCATATAAAAGTGTAGCGGGGGAGAATAAACCCCACGTTATTTATATGTCCCCTCAGGGACAGACACTTACACAGAACAAGGCAAAGGAGCTTTCGCAAAAAGAGCACATTATAATCCTGTGTGGACATTACGAGGGCGTTGATGAAAGAATCCTCGAGGAAATTGTTGACGAGGAAATTTCTATCGGTGACTATGTATTAACGGGCGGTGAGCTTCCTGCAATGGTGCTTATTGACTGTGTAAGCAGAATGATTGAGGGAGTTCTGGACAGTCAGGAAACGGCAAGTGTGGAAAGTCACTACAACGGGCTTTTGGAATATCCGCAATATACAAGACCTCCTGAATTTATGGGTCGTGAAGTTCCAGAGATTCTCCTCAGCGGACACCACGCCAATATTGAAAAATGGAGACGGGAGCAGAGTATTCTCCGCACGGCGAAAAAACGCCCCGACCTTATAGAAAATGCTGAACTTTCCGAAAAGGAAAGACTCTGGCTTGAAAATGAATTGAAAGGAAACTAGTAAAATGAATGTACGCGAAGCAATAGAAAAAAGACGTACCATAAGAAAATTTCGGCAGACAAAAATTGACTCTTCGACATTGCACGAGCTTATCGACTGTGCCAGACTTGCGGCATACGGTGCAAATATGCAGCCCCTTAAATTTATGGCTGTGAATAACAACGAAAAAGTTTCTGCAATTTTTCCGCTTACAAAGTGGGCAGGCTATCTGCCCGATGGTACACCCAAGGACGGTGAACAGCCTACTGCATATATTGCCATACTCGGCGATACCGAAATAAAGAAAAATGCTGCTTTTGAAGTGGATGCAGGTGCGGCAGTTACCAATATGATGCTTCGTGCAACAGAGCTTGAGCTTGGTACTTGCTGGCTCGGTGCAATTGACAGAGAGAAAATCTCTGCAGAGCTTAATCTCCCCGAAAATCTGAAGCTTCTCTATCTCCTTGCAGTGGGTGTACCTATGCAGGAGAGCCAAATTTGTGATATGGTAGACGATAATGTTAAGTATTTTGAGGACGAAAACGGCACAATAAATGTGCCCAAGCGTTCTCTGGAAGAAATTATAGTTGGTGAATAATCTATGAAAGAAGAATTTACACGCACCGCTATGCTAATCGGCGAAGAAAGCCTGGAAAAGCTTTCTTCCGTGCATATTGCTGTTTTCGGCATTGGCGGAGTGGGCGGATATGTAACGGAGGCCCTTGCAAGATGCGGTGTGGGAGAATTTGATTTAATCGACAATGACACTGTAAATGTTACTAACATTAACAGACAGATAATAGCAACTCACGACACTCTGGGAAGATACAAAACTGAGGTAATGAAAGAGCGAGTATTGTCAATCAATCCAGATGCAAAGGTGAATGTACACAATACATTTTATCTGCCTGAAAACTCAGAAGAATTTGATTTTGCCAAATATGATTATATAGTTGATGCAGTAGATACTGTCACAGCTAAAATTGAAATTATTATAAATGCAAAAAAGGCAGGTACTCCCGTAATAAGCTCAATGGGGACGGGAAACAAACTTGACCCAACACGGTTTGAAATAGCCGATATTTACAAAACTACCGTATGTCCTCTTGCAAAGGTAATGCGCAGGGAACTCAAAAAGCGCGGTGTAGACAGGCTGAAAGTACTTTATTCAAAGGAAGAGCCTATAAAACAACAAGGGGAAGAAGGCAAAAAAACTACCCCTGCCAGTATTTCATTTGTGCCGTCAGTAGCGGGACTTATAATTGCAGGAGAAGTAATTAAGGAATTAACCTGTGAGTATAACAAGTAAAAAATACGACACGACAACTGTATACAAATTCAGATAACAAAAAACCCCCAATTTTTTGGGGATTTTTTCCATTAACATTAATATTCTGCCAAAAAAATATTGAAAAGGAAAATAATATGTGTTAAAATTTAAAGAATAAAGCACCAATTTTGGAGATTGGTAATATAACAATAATAGCTTTATCAATTTCCAAACGGAGGTATATCATGGTTTGCAATAATATTTTGGAAGCAATGGGGAATACTCCCTTAATAAGACTTACCCACATGGTGGACAACGACAGCGCGCGTATATTGGTTAAGTTTGAGGGCTTAAATGTCGGTGGCTCAATTAAAACGCGTACTGCTTACAATATGATACTTGAAGCTGAAAAAATGGGCAAAATAAATAAGGATACAATAATTGTTGAGCCTACCAGTGGTAATCAGGGAATAGGACTTGCTCTTGTCGGCGCAGTAAAAGGGTACAAAACAATAATTATTATGCCCGATTCTGTAAGCGAGGAGAGAAGAAAACTCGTCAAGCACTACGGTGCCGAGGTTGTTCTTATCCACGATGCAGGAAATATAGGGGAATGTATTGAGGAATGTTTGCAGACAGCACTTCGTATGCAGAGGGAAAATCCCAACGTATTTGTTCCTCAGCAGTTTGAAAATCCTGCAAACCCTGCAGTTCAGCGCAGCAGGACTGCTGTTGAGATTTTAAATCAGGTTGACGGACCGATTCACGGATTCTGCAGCGGCATCGGAACAGGCGGTACAATCACGGGTATTGGTGAGGTTTTGAAAGAACACAACCCTGATATAACAATTTGGGCAGTTGAACCGGAGGATGCGGCAATTCTTTCAGGCGGTTCAATAGGTACACATATTCAGATGGGTATTGGTGACGGACTTATTCCGCCCATACTCAACCAAAAAATATACAGCGATATCTGCATCATAAAAGATGAGGAAGCTATACAGACCGCAAAAGACCTTGCGTCCAAGGAAGGTATTATGTGCGGTATATCCAGTGGAACAAATGTTGCAGCGGCAATAAAGCTTGCGAAGAAACTCGGCAAGGGAAAAACCGTTGTAACCGTGCTTCCCGACACAGCGGAGAGGTATTTCTCAACACCGCTTTTTGAAGATTGATTTTAAATTTTATAACATACAGGAGGAATTTTTTATGAACACAAATGTAAGACCCAATACTATGGAACGAATCACTACCAAGGCGTTGGCTGACAAGTTTATTGATGAACAGGTTCAGCTTGTACGTGAGCAGGTTGGCAACAAGAAGGTACTTCTTGCGCTTTCAGGCGGTGTTGATTCCTCGGTTGTTGCTGCCCTTCTTATAAAGGCAATTGGCAAACAGCTTGTATGTGTTCACGTAAATCACGGACTTATGCGTAAAGGCGAAAGTGAGCAGGTTATCGAGATTTTCAAAAATGGTCTTGATGCAAACCTTATTTATGTTGATGCAACAGACAGATTCTTAAACCTTCTTGACGGCGTTGAAGAGCCTGAAAGAAAGAGAAAGATTATAGGCGGAGAATTTATCAAGGTATTTGACGAAGAAGCTGCAAAGCTTACTGACATCAAGTTCCTTGCGCAGGGTACAATTTACCCAGACATTCTTGAAAGCAAGGGTGTAAAGGCTCATCACAATGTTGGCGGACTTCCCGAAGATATGGAAATGGAACTTGTTGAGCCTGTTAAGCTTCTTTACAAGGACGAAGTAAGAGTTGTAGGCTCTGCTCTTGGCCTTCCCGATGAGATGGTTTACCGTCAGCCTTTCCCCGGTCCCGGTCTTGGTGTAAGATGTCTTGGTGCAATTACCCGTGACAGACTCCACGCACTCCGCGAAGCTGATGCAATCCTCCGCGAAGAGTTTGATAATTGCGGACTTGCAAAGACTGTTTGGCAGTACTTTATTGCCGTTCCCGATATGAAGAGCGTAGGCGTAAAAGATGACAGACGCTACGAGGGATGGCCTGCAATCATCCGTGCTGTCAATACAACAGATGCAATGACAGCTACAATCGAAGAAATTCCCTATGAAGTTCTTCATAAAATCACAGCACGCATCACAGCAGAAGTAGAAGGCATCAACCGCGTACTTCTCGACCTCACACCTAAGCCCGTCGGCACAATCGAGTGGGAGTAATACCATTGTTAGAGGGCACCCCACAACATTCAGTTAGGGGCAAAAATTAATATCCTATAAAAATAAAACTAAGACCTTGAGATTTTATAATCTTGAGGTCTTTTTAACAATCCTGAAGTCCTTTAAAAAATGTATATCTTTACAAATCTGCAGATTTGGTATATAATTTTAGTAAACATTAAAAAATCAACCACTTCTAATATACAGAGGAGAATTCATATGCAAGATATAAAATGTCCCAATTGCGGAGAAGTTTTTCAGGTAGATGAATCAAGCTACGACTCAATAGCAAAGCAAGTCAGAGATAAAGAGTTTTCCAAGGAAATTGAGCAACGGGAGAACTACTATGCAAAAGAAAGAGAAACGGCTGTAAAACTTGCACAGGCAGAAACTACAGAGGAACTGAGTAAAGAATTGGCAAAAAAAGATGCTGAAATTACCCAGTTGCAAGCTCAGTTAAAATCAAAAATCGATTCTCTTGAAACAGAAAAAAGACTGGCAATAAATGAGGCGGTTCTTGCGAAAGAAAAGGAAATATCCGAGCAAAAGGAAAAAATCGCACTTCTTAACGGGCAAATTGAAACTAATGAAAAGACAGCCCAGCTAAAGGAACAGACCCTTAAAGAAAACTATGAAGAGAAATTAAAAGGCAAAGATGAACAGATAGCATATTACAGAGATTTAAAAGCCAGGCAGTCAACGAAAATGGTTGGTGAAACACTGGAGCAGCATTGCGAAATAGAATTTAACAAGCTTCGTGCCACCGGATTTCAAAATGCATATTTCGAAAAAGATAACGATGCAAAAACAGGCAGTAAAGGTGACTTCATATTTAGAGAATTTGCGGATGATGGTACAGAGTTCGTGTCAATAATGTTTGAAATGAAAAACGAAATGGATGAAACCGCTACAAAACACAAAAATGAAGACTTCTTTAAAGAACTTGATAAAGACCGAAACGAGAAAAAATGTGAGTATGCCGTTTTAGTTTCCTTGTTGGAGAATGACAACGAACTCTACAATACGGGAATCGTTGACGTGTCATACAAATATCCCAAAATGTATGTGATAAGACCACAGTTTTTCATTCCTATGATAACTCTGCTCAGAAATGCATCATTAAACGCATTGCAGTATAAGCAGGAATTAGCGGTTATACGAAATCAGAATATCGACATATCAAACTTTGAAGAAGATATGAATGATTTTAAGGATAAGTTTTCCAGAAATTACAGATTAGCCAGTGAAAAATTTAAAAAGGCTATTGATGAAATCGATAAGACGATAGACCATCTGCAAAAAACAAAAGAGGCACTTTTATCTTCGGAAAACAACCTGAGGTTAGCTAATAATAAAGCGGAAGAACTTTCAATAAAAAGGTTGACCAGAAACAATCCTACAATGGCTGCTAAATTTGCCGAATTGAAAGAAAATGGTTGAAAAAACAAACAAGAGAAAAAACATAACAATCAGGTAGTGGGGTGGAATTTTGCGTTACGAAAAAGAAGAATATCAAAGACGTGTTCAGTCATTTTTTAAAGGTGCAGATGTGGAGGAACTCAGCGAGCGTATGCTTGCGTTCAATACTCTTATGGCATATTACCGCTGTGCAATGATGGAGGTTGAAACCAAGCTTAACGTACTTAATGAAGAATTTTCTCTGCATTATGACCGTAATCCCATAAACGGTATGAAATCAAGACTTAAAAGTTTGTTCAGCATCCGTGAAAAGTTATTGGGGAGAGGGCTCCAGCTCAGCGTAGATTCAATTGAGGAAAATCTCAACGATATTGCAGGTGTACGTGTTGTATGTTCTTTTACGGATGATGTGTATACTCTCCGCGACGCTCTTTTGAAACAGGACGATATAACACTTATCTGCGAAAAGGACTATATAAAGAACCCCAAGCCAAACGGGTACCGTTCTCTTCATCTGATTATAAGTGTACCTATTTTCCTTGAACACGAGAAAAAGAGTATGAAAGTAGAAATCCAGCTTCGTACTATTGCAATGGATACATGGGCAAGTCTGGAGCATCAGTTAAGATACAAAAAGGATATAGAATTTTCCGAGGAAATGGCACAGGAGCTTCTTCATTGTGCAAATATAAGTGCAGAGCTTGATTCCAGAATGGACGCACTTCGTAATCTTACCATAGAAAAGGAATAACGTATGATGAAAACAGTGTTTGTTGTGAACCCGAAGGCAGGTCAGGGCACGAATGTGGAGGACTTTATTGGAAAAATAAAGTCCGTAGCAGAGAAAAACGGAATAGATGCCGTAATATACCTTACAACAGCAATCGGTGATGCAACAGTATTTGTACGCAATTACTGTGAAAATTACGGTGCGGCAAGATTTATTGCCTGCGGCGGTGACGGAACATTGGGAGAGGTTGTGAACGGTGCTATTGAATACGAAAACAGTGAAATCGGTGTCATTCCCCTCGGTACGGGAAATGATTTTTGCCGTAATTTTGTTCAGGAATACAGCTTTTCGGATATAGAGGCACAGCTTTTGGGGTACACTACAAAATGCGATGCCATACGTTACAGCAGCAATGTAAACGGGTCTTTGAAAACAGGTTACTGTGTAAATATGTTTAACATAGGCTTTGACTGCAACGTAGCCGATATGACCGCAAAAATGAAGCAAAAGCCTTTTATATCAGGCTCTATGGCGTATTTTTTGTCAATCTTTGCAATTCTTATCAGAAAGAAAGGTGCAAATTTGGAAATTGAGCTTGACGGTGAAAGAAAGCACCGCGGACCGCTTCTTCTCACATCTCTTGCAAACGGATGCTTCTGCGGTGGCGGAATAAAAAGCAACCCTCTTGCCTCCATAAAGGACGGACGTATAAATATTAATATCATATACAATATTTCCCGTCTTAACTTTCTCACTAAGCTTCCTTACTATATGAAAGGTACACATATAAAACTTAAAAATATTGACAGAATTATACATAACGAAACCTGCAAAAGGGTGGTGCTTACACCTCTTACGGGTAAAATGAGAATATGTGTAGACGGTGAAATTGAAGATGCAGGCAGAACGGAGTTTCAGATAGTACATAATGCATTCAATTTCGTAATACCTGAAAAAGTTCCACAGTTGTTAGAAGTATAAAAAAGGGGCAGTAGTGAAACTACTGCTTCTTTTTAAACGGCTTAACCTCTGATATTACTATTGATAGGAAAACAAGTGCAAAACCCGTAAAGATTTTCGGGGTAATTCTTTCTGTGGTGAACATTACGGAAAACAGTACACCGAATACTGCCTCAAGGCTAAGTATGAGTGATGCGGTGGAGGGAGTTGTAAATTTCTGCCCTGCATTTTGCAGTATGTAGCAAAGGCAGGTTGCCATAACCGAAAGATAAACTATCGATGTGATTGCAAGCGGAGAAATGGTTGTGGGAAATGTTTCGAGTGCAATTGCAGGAATCCATGCAATAATTCCCGAAAACAAAAACTGGAGCATGGTGAGAAGAAGTATGTTTCTTCCTCTTGAAAAGGTTGCAACTGCAACCATATGCAGAGAATAGCATATACCGCCTATCAGCGTTAATAAATCCCCTCTGCACACGCTTGAGAAGTCATTTCCCGTAACTGAAATCATTGTAATACCGGTTATACATATAACCGCCGCAACAATGTTATAGCGGTCAGGCTTCAATTTAGTGAACGGGTACGAAAGAAATGGGACAATAATGCAGTATATCGCTGTCAGAAAGGCATTTTTTCCGGGAGTGGTGGCATCATCTGCAAGACCGAAAGTCTGGAAAATATATGCAGTAACCACCAACGCACCCATAATAAATCCGCGCCACAGATATTCCTTATCAACTACCCTCAGATGCTTTATAAGAATAGTACCCAGAACTACTGCTGCAAATGTGAATCTAATTGCAAGCAGGGTGTAGATTCCTATATTCTGAATTGTATATTCCATTATAAAAAATGTGGAACCCCATATTACGGTAGCAAGCAGAAGAGCCATCTTGGCAAGGAAGCTTTTATTGGAACTGTTCATAATTTATCCCTCCATAATAAGATTGGCAAAATCCGCGTCTGTAAACTTTGCAAGTTCTAAAGGAGAGAGTATTACCTGAAGTCCGCGCATACCACCGCTTACAGAAATTGTATCAAAATTTCGGGCACTTTCGTGAATATATGTAGGAAATTTCTTCTTCATACCAATAGGACTGCAGCCTCCGCGGATATATCCCGTAGTGGGAAGCAGGTCTTTAAGATGAAGAAATTCAACTTTCTTATTTCCCGTTACCTTTGCCGCCTTTTTCAAATCAACTTCCTCAGCACAGGGAATACAAAAAACGCAGAATCCGTTTTTGTCCCCCTTTGCAACCAAGGTTTTAAAAACCGTTTCGGGATTCATTCCCGTACACTCGGCAATATGTGTGCCCGAAAGGTCAGATTCATCAACCTCATATGTAACGGTTGTATATGTAATTTTTGCTTTGTCAAGCATTCTCATAACATTTGTCTTTTGCATGGATAATATCCTTTCTTGAAAAATTCAACAAACAGTGATATTATATAGTAAATGAAGAAGAATTTCAAGAACTTTTGAACAGGGAGTGGTATTTTGATTAAATATATTCTTTTTGACCTTGACGGCACGCTGACAAATCCCAAGGAGGGCATTACAAAGTGCGTGCAGTATGCATTAAAGCATTTTGGAATAGAAAGAGAGTGCGATGAACTTATAAGCTTTATCGGTCCTCCTCTCAAGGAACAATTTATGGAATATGCTTCCCTGTCAGAGGAAGAGGGAGTAAAAGCTGTTGAGATATATCGTGAAAGATTTGCACCCATAGGTATTTTTGAAAATGAGATATATGACGGGATACTTTCTATGCTTGAATCTCTTAAAAATCAAGGTAAAATTCTTGCAATTGCTACAAGCAAACCTACTGTATTTGCGGAGAAGATTTCCCATAAATACGGAATAGAACCTTACATTACACTACTTGAGGGAAGTGAGCTTGACGGCAGAAATACAGACAAGGCACTTGTTATAAAAAACGCGATGGAAAAGCTCGGTGCAACAAAGGAAAATACAATTATGGTAGGTGACCGTGAGCACGACGTGATAGGTGCACATAAAAACGGTATAGATTGTATTGGAGTCAGTTATGGTTACAGTAAAGACGGGGAGCTTGAGGGAAGCGGTGCTTTTAAAATTGCTCATACCCCTTACGAGCTTTTAAAAATTTTGTCGGCTATGTAATAAAATCTCACGGACAAGAATAGTATTTTTTGAGGTGCTTTCAATGAGTAATGAACGCAAAATGCTGTATATGTCCGTAATAATAAATTTCGTCATAGGTGTTGTAATAGGAATAATTCTTTTCTTCGGTCAAATCAGGAGCGGAGGACCGCTGCCAAAAAATATTTACGACTATGACACTGCAATATCAGCGGCAGATTTTCTTCGTGTGGCGTGGGTTAATCTCGTATGGATGTTTACAACCCTTGCGGCACAATGTATGCTAAGAGTAAGATTTATTCACCCGATAATGATAGTCCGTGGCTGTGTAACTTCGTTTACCGTGCTTTATACCCTCTATCTTTTCGGAATCAGGGAATCAGCGGCATCCGTTATTCCGCAATGTCTTACCTCGATATCGTTATTGATGTTCTTTTCTGCAGAAAGTGTATCGAGCAGAAACTTGCGTGAAAGCGGAATGTCGGGAATAGTTATTAAAAAGTCGGAGGCAGCTTTGATGACCCTGCTTTCCATAGTTTCTGCAGGTGCAGAGGTTATTATATTCAGACTTTTTTGCACATATTTGTTCTAAAATATCAAAAAGTGAAGTAAAAATATGTGCAATTTGAGAATATACAATTTAAAAATCAAGGTGTAAAATAAAAACACTACTCTCAAAAAGGGTGAAACATATGAAAGAAATCCTTATAGAGTACGAATCGTATCTTCGGGAACAGCGCCTTTCGGAAAATACGCTCAATTCGTATCTTTGTGATTTGGATGCATTTTTTATTTATTTGAAAGAGTATAAAAAAAATGCACTTACTGTAAAAAGAATAACGGTTGATTCTTACATAGAACATCTCAAGGATATGGGCAAAGCAAACTCTACAATATCGAGAACTACTGCGGCCCTTAAAAAGTTCTATGCCTATCTTCTTGAAATGGAGAAAGTTAAAACCAATCCCGTCGTAGGTGTAGAGGTTCCCCGTGTGAAGAAGAAAATTCCCGAAGCGCTTACTACAAGAGAAATCGTCAAGCTTCTGAACCAGCCCAAGGCAACAGACCTTAAGGGAATCCGTGACAAGGCAATGCTGGAACTTCTGTATGCAACAGGTATAAAGGTGTCAGAGCTTATTTCTCTAACACTTCGTGATATTGACTTAAAGGGCGCTATGCTCAGTTGCTCAGGCAATAAAAACGAAAGATATATTCCCATAGGAAATGAAGCCATGGATGCTCTTGATAACTATATAAAGAAAGCAAGAAGCTATATGGTCAAGGATAACAAGGTTAAAACCCTCTTTGTAAATTGCAGCGGTACACCTCTTACAAGGCAGGGCTTCTGGAAAATCCTCCGCGGATACGCGGAAGGTGCAGGTATCAAAACGGAAATCAATGCACAGACACTCAGAAATTCCTTTGCTGTACATCTTTTGCAGAACGGTGCCGATATAAATGCCGTTTCTGAGATGCTCGGTCACAATGACGTGGTGACTACCCGTGTTTATAATCAGGTACTTAAAAACAATATTAAAAAGATTTACAAGAAAGCTCATCCAAGGGCATAAAAAACACTTCCTGTGAAGTGTTTTTTTATTGCAATACTTAATTAACTGTGCTAAAATATGGAAGTAAACTATTTTACAGGAGGAAAAATATGCAACAGAGAGAAAAATTTTCATCAAGACTCGGATTTATTCTCATTTCCGCAGGCTGTGCAATAGGTCTTGGCAATGTGTGGAGATTTCCATATATCACAGGCCAATATGGCGGAGGGGTGTTCGTTCTGATTTACTTGTTCTTTTTGATTGCAATGGGATTACCATTAGCAATTATGGAATTTGCAACAGGACGTGCAAGTCAAAGAAGTATAGCAACATCTTTTGAAACATTAGAACCAAAAGGAACAAAATGGCATATTTACAAATATTTTGCCATTGCAGGGAACTATATTCTGATGATGTTCTATACATCCGTAGCAGGCTGGATGCTTGCATACTTTGTAAAAATGATTAAAGGAGATTTCGTAGGTGCAACCTCAGAAGAGATTGCAAATGTATTTGGAAATCTCACAACGAATCGTAATGAGATGATTTTCTGGATGGTGATCACAGTAGTTATCGGGATTCTTGTTTGCTCTATGGGTCTGGAAAAAGGTGTTGAGAAGATTACAAAACCAATGATGTTAAGTTTATTCTTCATCATGATTGTATTAGTGATTCGTTCCGTTACACTTCCAAACGGCGGAGAAGGTTTTGCATTTTATTTAAAACCAGATCTTGCAAGATTGCAGGAAGCTGGAGTTGGAGAAGCCGTGTTCGCGGCTATGGGACAGGCATTCTTTACTTTAAGTATCGGTGTCGGATCCCTTCAAATTTTCGGTAGTTATATCGGAAAAGAAAGAACACTTACGGGGGAAGCAATCAGCGTGCTTTGTTTAGACACGATGGTAGCAATCATGTCAGGGCTTATTATTTTCCCTGCATGCTTCAATTTTGGAATTGACGCAGGACAAGGCCCAGGGCTTGTATTTGTAACACTTCCAAATGTATTTAACGAGATGGCATTAGGAAGAGTTTGGGGAACATTGTTCTTCTTATTCATGACATTTGCAGCGCTTTCTACAGTCGTTGCAGTGTTCCAGAACATCATCCAATGTATCCGTGAACTCACAGGATGGTCGCTCAAAAAGGCTTCTTGGATTAACTGTGTGTTACTCATCGTACTCAGCTTACCATGTATTCTCGGTATGACAGATTGGGTAGATGTGACAATCTTAGGCAAGAGCATCATGGATTTTGAAGACTTTATTATCAGTAACAATTTACTGCCACTTGGCTCTCTTATCTATGTTTTATTCTGTACAACAAGATATGGTTGGGGATGGGATAACTTCATTAAAGAAGCCAATACAGGAAAAGGACCAAAATTCATTTCGACAAAAGCGTTTAGATTTTATTTGGCAATTGCGATACCAATTGTGGTTATTTACATCACAATTCAAGCATATGTCACAATGTTTTAATTTTCTATTTCTTTTTTCAAAAACTTGGTATATAATGTCGTTTGAAGAAAAAATTACAATTTCGGAGGTAATTAGTTATGTTAGTATCAGCAAAAGAAATGCTT
>JAZUPX010000094.1:0-7737 GCA_045605405.1 Clostridia bacterium | reverse complement strand
ACCTTAAGCTTTGAGCCGTACTCTGCATTGAATTCCGGTTCAACCTCTTCATCAGTAATATAACACTCTTCACCCTCTGCGGAAATTTTTTCTGCAAGGAGGTCATATATCTCATAAAGTTCAATATAAGTATCGATTGCCTTTTCATTAGTATGAGCTTCATTAAGGAAAGCATCAAAGTTAGACCTTGCACCGTAGCTTTCGATAATCTCCTTCTTCTGATTCTCTACCTTTTCCTTTACAGTTTTGGCAGTAATATCATATCTGTCCTTTGCAATAATTGATGCTACTGCAAGCTGTTCAATCTGGTCACGGGCACTATCCGTCATTGCTTCTTTAATAGTCATACCCTCTTCAATTTCGGTATCAAGCCACTCAGGACCGTAGTACTGTTCGTACTGTGACCACTGGGAATATACAATACTGTAAATAAAGTTGTAATAAGCCTGAGTAATCTTATAATCTCCTATTTTCGCCAATACCTTGTCATTTGCTCCGCATCCTGCAAAGAAAGACAGGCAAAGAACCAAAGCAACCAAAATTGCTAAAAGTTTTTTCATTATTTTATCCTCCTATTTTTAAATCAAGTAAAATTATATACTATTCATCATCATTTTTCAAGCACTTTAACACATTATTTACACTTTCAATAAGTTTTTCACCCTTAAGTGCTTTCTCACGTAAAAGTATATAGGGATTATCGCCTGCACCGAACAGAATCTTTCCGCGGTTTTTGGTTGCAAGAACTGACACCTTTTCAACAATCTCTTTTGTGAGAGAATGAAGCTTAAAGATAATACCTGCTTCCACGTGACCTATTTCCTTGATACCGATTGCTTCTGCAGTTATACGGAGCATCTGTATTTCAAGTAGGTTATAGGTTTCATTGGGAATTTCACCGTATCGGTCTTCAAAGCTTCCCTCAACGCCGTAGCGGTCATTTATATCTGTGATTCCTGCAATCTGCTTATATGCCTCTATACGGAGATTGGAGGTAGGAATATATGTTTCGGGAATAAATGCATTAACTTCAAGGTCAATAACCGTTTCTGTCTTTTCGGGTTTCTTGGGTTTACCCATTGCCTCATTTACGGCTTCCTCAAGAATTGCACAGTACATATCATAACCTACGCTTGCCATAAAACCGTGCTGTTCGGGACCAAGTACGTTTCCTGCGCCACGTATTTCAAGGTCACGCATAGCAATTCTGAAGCCAGAGCCGAATTCTGTAAATTCACGGATTGCACGAAGTCGTTTCTCTGCCACATCATCAAGAATTTTGTTTTTTCTGTAAGTAAGATATGCATAAGCAAGCCGATTTGTTCTTCCCACTCTGCCACGAAGCTGATAAAGCTGACTTAATCCCAATGTGTCTGCATTTTCCATTATGATGGTATTTACATTTGGAATATCAAGCCCCGTTTCAATGATTGTGGTGCAAACGAGGACATCAATTTCACCGTCCTGCACCTGCAGCATTACGTCGTCAAGCTCACTCTCATTCATTTTACCGTGGGCTACGCCTACGCGTACATCGGGAACAAGCCTTCTTATCCTTTCTGCTACGCCATATATACTTTCAACACGGTTGTGCAGGTAGTATACCTGCCCACCACGTGCAACTTCACGCTCGATTGCATTTTTTACCACTGCTTCGTTGTATTCAAGAACATATGTCTGCACAGGATGACGGTCGCTTGGCGGTGCTGAAAGCACACTCATATCACGAATACCAATCATTGCCATATGAAGCGTTCTGGGAATCGGGGTTGCACTTAACGTAAGCACATCCACATTCTTTTTCATTTCCTTGATTTTCTCTTTATGAGTAACACCGAATCGTTGTTCTTCGTCAACAATAAGGAAACCAAGCTTTTTGAACACTACATTTTTTGAAAGAAGCTTATGTGTACCAACTACTATGTCACATTCACCGCTTTGAAGCATTTTAAGAGTTTTCTTCGCCTGAGCGGGAGTAGAAAATCTTGAAAGCATCCTCACCGTAATGGGAAATTCTTTCATACGCTCCACAAAATTCTGATAGTGCTGTGATGCAAGGATTGTTGTGGGAACAAGGTATGCAACCTGATACCCGTCCATAACTGCTTTGAATGCGGCACGCATTGCAACCTCGGTCTTGCCATAACCTACATCTCCGCAAAGGAGTCTGTCCATAGGCTTTATACTTTCCATATCCTTTTTTATTTCGGCAGTGCTGCGAAGCTGGTCCTCTGTTTCCTCGTATGGGAACAGATTCTCAAAATCGTGCTGCCAAGGGGTATCTTCACCGAATGCTACGCCCTGCATCTGCGAACGCTCGGCATAAAGGGCTACAAGCTTCTGTGCCATTTCCTCTACACTCTGCCGTACCTTACGCTTTGCATTTGCCCATTCGTTGGAGCCGAGGCGGTTAAGCCTTACCATCTTATTCTCGCCGCCTGTGTATTTGCTGACGGCATCAAGCTGTCCTACAGGAAGATAGAGGAAATCCTCTCCCCTGTATTCGATTTTTATATAGTCCTTCGTTACACCGCCGACCTTCATTCTTACAATACCAAGGTATTTACCTATACCGTGGGCACGGTGAACAATATAATCACCAAGGTCAAGCTGGTCTGCGGTGCGTATTTTAACGGTATCTTCACTTTTTACACTACGGCGTTTTTTCTTTTCCGCCGCAAAAATTTCCTTATCACTTACAATTGCGTAACCGTCAAGAGGATATTCAAATCCCTTGGTAATACTTCCGGGCATAACGGTTACGTATTTATTGGAGAACACTGTGGGATTTTCTTCGTAGGAAGCACGGATATCCCTTTCATCAAGCATTTGGGCAATCTTCTTCGCCCTTGATGTGCTTCCTGCCAATATTACGGTCCTAAACCCTTCCTCATGCCAACGCTTAACATCGGAAATCAGAAATTCAATATTACCACTATAACTGCTCATACCCTTGGCGGTAATTTCGCATTCTTTTTTTATGTTCCAGTCCGGACAAGCCTTTCCAATCGCTGAAAAAGAAATGCTTCCCCGCTTTTCAATCTCTGCAGTAATCTCGGTGTATCTGTTTATACAGTCATAAAGTTCTGTCTTTATTCCCTTATCTGCAAGAGTTCTGATATTTTCACTAAGCTCCCATTCTGCCGCTTTTGCACTTTCACTCATCCTCGCAGGCTCATCAGTGAATATGAGATAGTCCTCTCCGATATAAGAAAGTACCGTTTCCTTAGCATTGGGCACATTTACGGGAAGAATCTTTACCTCGTCAAGCTTTTCTATACTCATCTGGGTTTCACAGTCAAAGCTTCTTAAAGAGTCAATGTCGTCACCGAAAAGCTCCATTCGCATAGGAAGCAGAGAGTCGGGAGAGTATATGTCCACAATACCGCCGCGGATAGCAAACTGACCTGGAAGATTTACAACATCCACACGAATATATCCCATCTGTGTGAGTTTTTCGGGAAGTGAATCAGATTCAGTTACTCCACCGTAGGAAAAGGACATCTGCATTGTGTCAAATTCTTTTTTTGCAAGCACGAATTGGAGAAGCGACTCTACCGACAATACGGCATTCGCTCCCCCTGCTAAAGCACCCAATGCGGCGGCACGTTTGTTTTCCGACTCGTGGTTTGATGCCTCCACTTCATAAAGAAGCACCTCTTTGGGCGGAATATACACACACTCGTTTTCAAAAAAGAAAGCAAGGTCATCGCACAGTCTTCTTGCTTGAATATCATTATGGGTAATGACAAATGCACGCTTCCCCATCTTTTCACAAATGGAGTTTATAAGATGTGCTTTCTGTGCATCTGCTGTACCGCTGACCATAATTGGCATACTTTTCTTTCCTATATGGGTAATTATTTCATTGAACTGTTTTGAGTTGTCAAGTAAACTGCTAAAAATGTTCATAAAATCACAGCACCTTGTTATTGAATCGGCTCATAGCCTCCGATACGCCCAGCTTAATAATAACGGACAAAATATCTTCAATTTTCTTAATCGCACGGGTAACTGCCACACCGTCTTCCTCGTTAAAATGGCCAAGCACATGGTCGGACAAATCGTGCTGAGGTGCACCAACACCGAAACGCACTCTTGGAAATTCGTCAGAGTTAAGAAGATAGATTATATTTTTCATACCGTTATGTCCGCCTGCACTTCCGCTTGGGCGGATACGGACTTTACCTACATCAAGCGTTACATCATCATATATCACAATTATATTCTCGGGAGGGATTTTATAGAATTCAGCAGCCTCGCGGACACTCTGTCCGCTAAGGTTCATAAATGTCTGAGGCTTTAAGAATATACATTTTTCCGTACCGATAAAACCCTCACCACAGATACCCTTGAACTTGAGCTTACTCATATTTACTCCAAGCTCGCTTGCAAGATAGTCTATGGCTGTAAAGCCTACGTTATGTCTTGTTTTTTCATATTCACGCCCGGGATTACCAAGACCTACTATAAGATGCATAAATAAATGCTCCTTTTTTCTCACTATACAATGCCGCCACGGCTTATCCGGGGCGGCATTGTATAGTTATTATATTCTTATCTTTTGTAATTATGTAAAGAGAGGACTTACGGAAACGTCTTCGTAAATACGCTCGATAGCTTCAGCAAAGATGGGAGCAACGCTCAGAATCTTTGTCTTCTTCATAATCTTTTCAGGAGGAAGCTCAATTGTATTAAGACATACAAGTTCCTTAATGGGGCTTTCTTCAAGTCTTTCAATTGCAGGACCGCTGAGTACGGGATGCGTACAGCAAGCGTAAACCTCTGTTGCTCCACGGTCAACAAGAGCCTGAGCTGCGTGAACTATTGTACCTGCAGTATCAATCATATCGTCAACGAGGATAACTTTTTTACCCTTGATTTCGCCGATGATGTTCATAACCTCACTCACATTGGGCTTGGGACGTCGCTTATCAACGATTGCAATGGGAGCATTGAGCTTCTGTGCGAAGTTTCTTGCACGGGTAACGCTGCCGAAATCAGGAGATACTACAACGATGTCGTCAAGCTCGTCCTTAAACTTTTCAAGGAAGTAAGGAGCAAGAATCGGAACGCCAAGAAGATGGTCAACAGGGATGTTGAAGAAGCCCTGAATCTGTGCTGCGTGAAGGTCCATTGTAAGAACTCTGTCAGCGCCTGCCTCTGCAATAAGGTCAGCAACAAGTTTTGCACTAATCGGGTCTCTCGCCTTTGCTTTTCTGTCCTGACGGGCATATCCGAAATAGGGAATTACTGCAGTAATTCTTCCTGCTGATGCTCTCTTGAACGCATCAATCATAATAAGCATTTCCATAAGATTGTCGTTTACAGGAGCACTTGTAGACTGAACTACGAAAACATCACTGCCACGAACAGTTTCTCCAATGTTAACGAAAATTTCGCCGTCAGAGAAAAGTCCTACTTTAGACTCTCCCAAGCTAACATTCAGCTTCTGGGCAATTTCTTCTGCGAGCTTAGGATTAGAATTAGCTGCAAAAATCTTGATGTTTTTTCCGTGTGTTATCATTTTGACATTCCTCCGTGTGTTATATAAATATAAAAAATTATTACCCGTCTGTTCCCCTTTTCACCTGTGATACAAAAAAAACATATTATGTACATAGGAACTAAATATAAGTCGAAAAGGCAAGCAGTAAGGCTTGCCCACAAATAGATTACTCTTCAGTTTCTAAAGGTTCTGTTGCAAGAAACTCTTCATATTTTGCCAAAATGGCATTCTGAAGTTCCTCACGCATATCTGATGTAATCGGGTGTACAATATCTCTGTATGTACCGTCTGCCGACTTTCTGCTGGGCATAGCAGCAAAAAGCTTTTCCTTGCCTTCAATTACCTTGATGTCATGCACTACAAAGACATCATCAAAGGTAACAGAGACAACCGCCTTCATTTTTCCTTCCTGTGAAACTTTTCTCACCTTAATGTCTGTGATTTGCATACTTTTTTCCCTCCGAAAATGAATTTTTTTTTATTTTTTTCATTTTACTATTGATTTTTTTCCCTATTATGTATAATATCAAATTATAAAAGCTATTTCAACAAAAAAATATAAATTTTTGATATTTTCCAACTTTTATATAAAGGCGAGTGATTTTTTTGAGCAATATTACCATTAAAAAGGGTATGCACATATATTTAATAGGAATCGGTGGAGTAAGTATGTCAGGAATTGCACAGATGCTTAACAAGGAAGGCTGTATTGTATCAGGTTCCGACCGCAGCTCTTCCGCCCTTACCGAAAAGCTTGTTTCGTTGGGTATTACCGTTCATATTGGACATAACCCCGATAATGTAAGGGATTGCGACCTTATAGTTTACAGTGCCGCTATCGGAGAACAAAATCCTGAAAGAGTCCGCGCACGTGAGCTTGGAATTAAGGAAGTTGATCGAGCCGAAATGCTTGGTGCAATTATGAAAGAATATGAATGCCCCATTGCAATCAGCGGAACGCACGGTAAAACAACAACCTCGGGAATGCTTACCCATATTTTCATGGAATGCGGCAAAAACCCCACTGTTACAGTCGGCGGTGAGCTTGATATAATAAGAGGAAATGTTCATCTAGGTGACAAGAAATACTTTATTGCAGAGGCTTGCGAATATCACCAAAGTTTCCTCCGCTTTTTCCCCAAGGTTTCAGTTATCACAAATATTGAGGCTGACCATCTTGATTATTTCCGTGACCTTGACCACATTATTGAAACATTCCGCTCTCTTGCACTTCTTACTCCCCCAGACGGTGCTCTCATTATAAATGCCGAGGATAAGAATGTATTAAAGGCTGTGGAGGGTATTGACCGCAAGATAGTTACCTTCGGTATCCGCGGTGATTATGACTATACTATTGACAATATGACTCACAATGGGTATAACCACTATACCTTTACCGTCTGCAAAAAAGGTGTCCCTGTAGGTGAAATCCGTCTTTCCGTTCCCGGTATTCACAATGTGTACGACGCTCTTGCAGCATTTGCCACTGCTGATTACCTTGGACTTGATACGGATAATGTCTGTGACTCTCTTTACCGTTTCGGCGGCACACACAGAAGATTTGAAACAAGGGGTATTATGGGAGGGATTATGGTAGTAGATGACTACGCTCACCATCCTACAGAAATCAGTGCCACACTTGCAGCCGCAAGAGATATGAAATACGAAAACATCTGGTGTCTTTTCCAGCCACACACCTACACAAGAACATATAATTTCTTCGACGATTTTGTAAAGGTGCTTTCCGAGAGCGGTGCCAATATTATAATTACTGATATTTATGCCGCACGTGAAGTCGATACGGGATTAGTATCTGCACAACAGCTTGCCAACGCTATACCCAATGCAGTTTACAGAAAGACATTTGAAGAAGCCGCAGAGTTTATAAAAGCGCAGGCAAAACGCGGAGACATCGTCATCACAATGGGTGCCGGCGATGTTTACAAGGTCGGAGATATACTGTTATCTGACAATGACTAACAAAAAGTTGCAGTTCATTTAAAATTGAACTGCAACTTTTGTTATTTTTTAATGTCTTTCGCTATTTTTGAGTTTTTGTTTTTTGTTTTTTCTACTATTTGCTTTTCTGCTTTCACAGTTTTCTTTGCTGTACTCTTTTTGGCAGGTGCTTTGAACACACTTAAAATTTCACGTGCTTTATCTATATTTCCCTCTACAGTTAAGTTGCCCTCCTGGAAGCTTTCATCAGGCGTTTTTTCCCTCTTAAT
>JAZUPX010000093.1:0-9020 GCA_045605405.1 Clostridia bacterium | reverse complement strand
TGCTGATAAAGCAGTTGCTATCGCTAGAATTTTATTACAGTCTGCTACAAAGTAGTATGGCATAAATGTTCCAATATGAGTTCCCAACCATGTGCATACAATTACACTTGCAATAGAAACAGATAGCATTATAATTGTGATAAATCCCCAAAGCCTTGCAGATTTAAATATTTTTTTAGGATACATGCGAATATAAGAAGCAATAAAATACAGAACGACAAACCAAGAAACATAGTTCATATTTACACCAAATTTTGGAATTGTCCCTAAAAAAACATAAATAAAACACGCTATAGCTATCAAATATATATGTTGTTTTTCCGATATATTATGTATAAGTCTATTTATAAAGGGAATACACAGAAAGAAAGCAGTGTAACAGCCCGTAAAATTGTCAGAAACTTTCGTTATCGGTAAAAGAATATTAACAAATGGAACAAAAGAGAATGATTCGTAGCCTGTTAAAAGAAATATAAAATAAATTACTATTCTAAAAAATTCTATTTCTAATACTAATTTTAAAAATTTCTTAAGAGTAATATTAGATTTACACATGAAATATCCGGTAATTAATACAAAGCAATTTATTCCCGTTTTTCCCCATGCCCCAAACAAAAGCAAAAAGAGACTTTTCCCCGCCATTGGCTGACTGTATATTGGTCCATCTATAGCTGTTAATCCCGAATTAACAACATAGTGATGTGCAACTATAAGTAGCATTGTGATAATTCTAAAGAGTTCTAAACCAGACTCTCTCTGCAAGGTTTTAGATTTGTCAATATTTTTCAAAGGCATAAAACCAATCTCCTCTTTTATTTTAAAATAACATCGCAAATCATATTAACTTCATCTCCTGTAAGTCCTGCATACATTGGAAGAGTCAGCACTTTTTCGGAAATATTCTTTGCAATGGGGGTTTCACCTTTGTACTTTCCTTTGTAGCAGGAAAACTCATTGGTTATGGGATAGAAATATTTCCTTGCAAATATACCGTTTTCGGAAAGCTTCTGAGCCACTTCATCACGGTTATATTTATATCTGTCAAACACAACCGGGAAATACGCGTGATTTTGTGTTACATTTTCCTGTATGGGGCAAAGTTTAATTCCGTCCACAGCTTCAAGACGGGCACGGTAGGTTTCTTCAGCAACCTTTCTTTCTTCAATACATTCATCGATGTTTTTAAGGTTACAAAGTCCCATTGCCGCCTGAAATTCGTTCATTTTGGCATTGGTACCCAGCATATCCACACTTTCGGGACTTGTAATACCGAAGTTTCTGAGTGACGAGATTTTGCTTTCGAGAGATTTGTCGCTGTATGTAAGGCATCCGCCCTCTATGGTGTTGAATACCTTGGTTGCGTGAAAGCTGAACATACTTATATCACCGTAACTTCCAATACCTCTGTCCCCGATTTTCACGCCGAAAACGTGTGCTGCATCGTAGATAACCTTGAGGTTATGTTTTTTTGCAATGGCATCAATTTTTTCCACGTCACAGACATTTCCGTAAACATGCACGGGCATAATAGCACTTGTTTTGTCGGTTATGAGTTCCTCGATTTTGTCTGCATCAATAGTATATGTGTCGGGATTCACATCACAAAACACGGGAGTTAGGCCACAGTCAACAATTGCGTGGGTTGTGGAGGCAAAGGTGAATGGAGTTGTGATAATCTCACCCGTAAGACCTAATGCACGGATTGCAACGCAAAGTGCAAGGTGTCCATTTGTAAAAAGTGATGCATTATCCACACCAAGATATGAGCCGACTTTATCCATAAATTCATTATGTAAAGGCCCCATATTGGTAAGCCATCTTGATTCAAATATAGGTTTGATCGCTTTGCAATACTCCTCGTAAGAGGGCATTGACGAGCGTGTTACATTTATTTTGGTCATTTGTAAAATCTCTTTTCAAATTAATTTTGCAAATCGGTGAGAAGGTCGTGTTTTAAGATATTTTGGTTGTCTGTTCCAATTACTAATCTATATAACCTTTTCTTTTTTCTCCAACTATAATTATTTTCTTTTCAATATTTTCTTAACCATTGACAAAACATAAATAAAGGATTCATTTTTAGTAAGCGCGGACACTACTAAGTAAGTCGCCATGCCCACAAGTACCTGTATGCAAAGCATCGGCAAAGGTGAAAGTCTTAAAAGTCCTGCAGAACAGGTCAAAACAACCATTGCCAATATAGGAATAATAGGATTTAAAAGATCCTTCATCTGTTCAATATAGCTGTAACCAAGCAATTTTCTATTGGGGCCTGCGTTAATAACCGTAGATACTGCTGTTGTAAAAATACCGCTCACAGCTATTGCTATTACTCCAAAACGCATAACTCCAAAAAGAACTACTATTCCTATAACTTTTTTTATTATTTCAAGTTTAAGGAAAATATCACTTCTGCCCATAGCCTTGATTGCCTGCAGATTAGCCGTATGTATAGGTCTGAAAGCAAATACAATACATGTTATCTGAATAAAGGGAACACAAGGCAACCACTTTTCAGTTAAAAGAAGTTTTACAAAAGGCTCTGATACAAGTGCAAGTCCAACCATAAGAGGAAGCATTATATAACTGCTTATTCTTATTGAACGACTAACCATCGCTTTTACCTGCTCTTTTTTGTCCTGTGCATTCGCCATTGCAGGAAAAAGCACGCTTTGTATGGAAGAATTAATATTTGTCACTATCAGATTAGGAAAGCTTTGCCCTTTGTTATAATAAGCCAAATCAGCAGATGTATACATTTTTCCTATTACAAGACTGCGTAGTTCATTATACCCCGTATCAAGAAGGGAAGAACAAAGAAGCTTCCATCCAAACGAAAAAAGTCCGCCAAGTCTTTTAAAAGAAAACAAGAATTTTGGTCTCCATTTTACTGTGAACCAAAGAACAAGTGTATCTGTAACACTATTAGTCATATACTGACCTACTAACGACCATACTCCAAATCCATTATATGCCATCACTATGCCAACAACAGCAGATGCAAGCGTTCCTCCTAATGTTGACCAGAAAAATCTTCTAAACATCATTTTTTTAGCTACATAAGCGTGTTGAACACTATTGACACTTGCAACAATAAGTCTCAATCCCATAACCCTTAAAACAGGCTTGAGTATAGGCATATTATAAAAAGAAGCAATAAACGGTGCCGTTACAAATACAATTCCATAAAACAGAATACCAAGCAGTATGTTAAAATAAAATACTGAGGAAAAGTCTGTATCATCTGCATCTTTTTTCTGTATAAGCGAATTTCCAAAGCCACTCACAACAAACACATTTGCAAGCGCAATAAAAATATTAACAATTGCAATTGCACCGTAATGTTCGGGAGAAAGGAGTCTTGCAAGAATTATTGAAACTACAAATGTCACAAGTTGTGCAAGTATTCTTTCGGAAAATTTCCATACAAGTCCCGACATAACTTTTGACCTGACTGTTTTGTTTTCCATAATCATTATCTCCCAAGATTTTTTCTTAATTTAAGTAACCAAGGGGCATACGCTCCTATATAGATATACACCTTTTGCTTAAACTTTTTTTCCTTAATTAAATCAGGATATTCAGTTATTGCCTCCGAAAAGTTCTGTTGGGAAATTAATATTTTCAAATTACATTCTCTCACTTTTTGTTTTACAGCCTCGGAATATTTTCCGTTTGTGTATTCATCAAACACCATATGCGTTTCTATTGAATTCTTTATATACGGAATATATTTTTCTCCTTTTGTGCGACCAACCCATGATTCAGGATTATTAATTCTGTATGCTACATCACAGCTGTTTTTATAATAAACATTACCGTTAGAAAACATATACAAGCTGATAGGAACATCTCCCACATAAGATACTTTTCTATATGGCATATTATACACTTCAATTAAATCCTTGGTTTTCACCAAAATCGATGCTGTCGGAATATTGGAATTTCTTTTCAAATATTCAGGGATACCATATTCTCCATTTTCCAAAAAAGGATGAATTTCTCCCACCTTTTTATTTTCTATATTCACAAGCTGCGCGGCTGTTATACACATAGTGCAGTTGGGATGTGCTTCAATATAATCAACCTGTTCCTGAAGTTTATTTTCGTTTAACCAAAAATCGTCCCCTTCGCAAATCGCCAAATATTTGCCTGATGCTTCCTTTGCCATCTTCAAAAAATTGCTTACTTTTTTAGAGTATTGATTTTCTTCCTCGTAATATGCTTTAACTATAGCAGGGTTTTTCTTTTCATATTCATCTATAATTTGCGCCGTTTTATCTGTTGAACAGTCATCATGCACCAATACCTCATACCTGAAATTTGTTTTTTGGTTAACCAAAGAATCTAAGGATTTTGCTATAAATTTCTCGTGATTATATGCGATACACATGACTGAAACCAAAATTTCCTCATTACCCATGTTAATATCAGTACCTTTCCTATAAAATTCTTTTCTGATTTACCCTTCTTCTTCAGAATATTCTTCTAAGTCAGTCGTTTCATAAATATTTGGAGAAATCGTATACATTATTAAAAACCAAAAAGGAATATTTGCCCATAATTCAGTTGAAAAGCATAATCTTGGAATGGATATTGTAAAAAGCAATATCATTATAACAGAATAATCTTTTTTCATATCAGACTTAAATGTGGTAATAAACGTAGATTTACCCAAAATATAAAACAACGGAATCGAAACAATAATACCCAAATCATACCAAAGCTGGTAGAACAAATTGTGAGGATATGGTATTCTGTAATTACTGTTATAAAAAATTGTAGCAATTCCGTTTCCTAACAAATAGTGCTCTTGTATACCTCTTTTCGTAAACTCCAAAACCCAACTTCGTCCGTTGGACAGATCTCCCCTCTTTATTGTAATAACTGATTTGGAAAGAGCGCTTATTTCTATATCCATCGACGCAAGCCAATTATGGAGACTGATGATAATATCTTCAATATTGCTCAATACAGATACCACAACAGAGCCCAACAAGATTGTTATAATTGTCCTCTTTACTGTGCTTTTTTTCATTTTTCCATCTGGTGTAAATTCATGCAAAATCAGAAAAACTCCCAAAACGACCAATGCAACCATGGGACCTCTGTTTCCGTAGATGATAACCTGTACAAGATAGAAAATATTGATTGCATATCCAATCCACATCAATATGCCTGCATTCTTTTTGTAGTAGCAAAAATGAAGTGCTGCCGCAACAATAAACGGGAGCAGATTGTAGGTTGTAGACATACCTATTGTTTCGTAGTAAAAACTGCCTTTATCAAAAAACTCTCCTGATACAGGAAGTATTAGTGCAGAGAATAACATCATGTATTTGAGGATTTTTTCAACATTCACCTTGTAAAAGGAAAGATATATAGGAATAAAGCAATACACCAATGCGTAGGTATAGCTGTATGTGGTATGTCTGTATGCATACTTATATACCGCTATAACGCTGACTATGTAATACACAAAAAGCAATGCTTTTTTGTTCATATTCAGGTCACGCTTTTTGTTTGAGGTGAAAAAATGTATAGCTATCAAGCCGGCAATCGGAAGCATATTCATTATCATAATTCCGTCGCTTCTTCCAAGCACAATACCCATAATCTGATTGAGTCCGCTCAAGGACAGCATATACGCCTGCATGAAAGATATTAAATTACTTTGTTTTGTTTCTGCCTTTCTCATATGCAGGCACCCTCCCCTCTAAGCATAGAATTATCTCTTTACCATTTTTTCTTCATTATCCAATAAAAATTCACGTTTTTCTTCCCACGACATATTTTTTGTACTTACTGCAAGTTCTTTGTTTTTTTCAGCAAACTTCTCTATATCGCAAATTACTCTTGCAGGATTTCCACCAATCACTTTGCCAGGTTCGTTAAAGCTTTTTGTCACAACACTACCGGCCGCAACAATTATATTGTCTGCCAACGTGCAGCCATATAACACAATCGTTCCTGCACCTATAAAGCAATTGTTACCAATTTTTATTTTTCCGAAAACATCTGTTGTTCCCGGCAAGATTTTAGCTATGCTTGCATCATGGGTAATAAGCTGAACTCTGGTTGATATTGTCACATTATCCCCGATTTCCACCAAATAAGCTTCAGGGGTGTATATATTACTAAATATTCTTGGATTTTCACCTATTTTCATGCCCTCTTTACGACAATAGTCCAACATAGAGTATTTTTTGGAAATATAGCTTCTTAATTTTGCAATTATATATGCTTTTTTCATTATTTTCCGTTCCTTCTTCCTGTTTTTCTCTTTAAAAACTTTATGCCATCTTTAAAATACTTCAATGTGTATTTTACAGGTTTTGATGTTTTTTTAGCCCATACGAGGCTAAGTTTGAACTTTCTTGCTTTAAAATACTCTTTTCCTATCTGTGAGTAATGAGAGTCGTAAATCTGGGTTTGTTTTTCCTTGTCAAAAGATTCAATTATAAACTTCAATCTGTCAAGATAGTAAAGTCTGTTTTTCTCAAACTGTTCGGGATTTTTTGCAACATTTCGATAAATAAGAAATTTATTAAGACCAACCTCGTCTATCTTTGCCGCTTTATATTTTGTAAGAATTCTTGCAATAAATTCCCAATCCTGATGACGGCGGAATGTTTCGTCAAACCCATTCACAGCATCGTAAACAGACCTTCTTACCATAAGGAAGCTGGAGCCTATCCTCACCCTTGCACACATAAAATCAAAAAGGATATCTCCTTCGCAGTTTGGGATGATAATTTCCTGTCTGCCGTCACGATGCATAAGGCACTTCGCACAATAGGTAATACCGTAATCGACTCCAAGAGTTTCAAATTTCTTAATATGATTTTCAATATTATGAGGCCTGAATTCGTCATCATCATCCAAAAATGAAATAAATTCACCACTTGATGCCTTTACACCTGTATTTCTTGCAGCAGAACCGTTAATATTAACCTCGTGGGTAAGATAAATTACCTTGTTCTCGTCAATATATTTTTTAAGAACGGCTTCGGTTTTAAGCTGTTCTTCTGTTCCTCTTCCGTTGTCATCTACAACGATAATCTCCACATTTTCATAAGTCTGTTTAAGCACGCTTTCCACACTTCGACAAACATTGTCACTTCCCTTGTAGCTGGGAATTATTACCGATACTTTTTTTGTATTCATATTACTTACCTGCTTTTTTCTGTATAAAAATTTTGAATCCACTGTGCTGTTGCAGATATATCATATCCCGAATCAATTATCTGCTGTTTTGGTTCAGTGCGTTTAAAGTTATCTGTTTTATCTAAAATTTCCTGAGCCCACATTTCAGAAGATTTTTGAAGGGATAATCTTGTGGCAAAGTCGGTTACACATACTTCGACTGTGACAGCATCAGATATCAGGCACGGAACGCCTACTGTCTGTGCTTCAATAACAGCAACGGGAAGGCCCTCATAAACAGATGGGAAAACAAAGCAATCCATTGCCTGAAGCATTCTGTTGGTATCATTTCTGATTCCTGCAAAAATCACCTTGTCATCAAGGCCTAATTGTTTTACCTTCTGTTTTATATCAGACTCAAGCGGTCCTCCTCCTATTAAAAGCAAAACTGAATTTTCATTAATTTTCAAAAAGGAATTGAAAACATCCAACAAAAACTTGTGATTTTTAGCCTCCATAAATCTGCCTACATGACCTATGACAAATTTGTTTTCAATATTAAGCTCTCTTTTTACATCGTCGCGTATTTTCTCATCATACGTGAATTTATCAGTATCAATAGCATTTTTTAATATATAATGATTATCTGCTTGGATGGCACTCTTTCCATACAGCCACTCTCCTGCCGCAAGAGAACATGAAAATAAATAATCCGCCGAATTTTTAGAACGCTTTCTCAGTTGGGACTTTACTATTTCTTTAATTCCTGCCAACTCCGATGTACTGTGGCTATGAATTAGTGTTGTCAGTCCGTATTTTTTTGCTATTTTCAGATATATGGGGGCGATACTGTACATATGTCCGTGAACAACGGTGTACTCCCTATGCTCTGTCAAAAATTTATCCCACCACTTCTTGTACAAGAAGTGATTTGCAACATTATATCGGGGTGCGCGGAATATTCTTCCGCCCAATGACAAAATCTCATCGTCAAAAAAGCACTTTTTTTCTGTGTGTACCACAAAATCAAATTGCACCTTTGTATGGTCAATTTTTCGATACAGATTCATTATCATATTTTCTGCACCGCCACAATTCATCGAGTTGAAAACTTGCAGTACTCTTATCACTGTTATCAATCCTTCGTACTAAATTCAAACTTTATTTTCCACATATCCTTCTGTAGCGTTTTCTCTAGGATGAATTACCGCCGGATTTCCTATCACTATACTGTGGGAGGGCACATCAAAATTCACATAGGAATTAGGGGCTATTAAAACATCATCGCCTATATTAATTTTTCCTACTACAACCGTACCGCTGCCTATCCACACGCTGTTACCTATTGTGGGAGCACCTTTTTTCTCGCCTCTGTTCTGTTGCCCTATAACCACATTAGGGGAGAGATTTACATTATCTCCGATAACTGCATTTGCATTAACTATAACAGAGCCGAAATGCCCTATATAAAGACCTTTCCCCAATTTTGTACTTGGAGATATCTGGAACCCATACTTATACTGAAGTCTGCTTAATCTAAATCCGTAAAATGCATATAACAACTTATTTCTTTTTTTGTAGTAGTTTGCATAACGCAGAACCTTTGTATACTTATAGCCAAAAATCCTGTTCTTTTTTATAAAGTTAACTTTTTTTCCTGCATAATATCTGTATAAATCAGAATCTATTAATCTATTGATTTCAGACATATATCTTTCTCCGTTTCCAATTATGTATTGTTGATGCTTATATTTTAACCTTTGTCTTTGTCAATCCATATATTGAATACATATCTTCAAGAACCTTTTCCATTCCAAAGCCCTTGATAGTTTCTTTATTTATTTCAGACATTTTTTCTCGTAATTTTTTATCTT
>JAZUPX010000092.1:0-6275 GCA_045605405.1 Clostridia bacterium | reverse complement strand
CCTTTGGAAACTTCCTCATACTTTCCCCAACTTATTCCCACAACAAATGCAGAAATAAAGATAATACAAGATAACACGAAAAAAAACAACTTTCTAATAAAGCTTTTTTTCTTCTTTTTTCTTCTCATTAATTGTCCCTCCGTTTCTTCCTTAAAAAATCCTGAGGTTTTATACCTCAGGATTTTTTAATATCTGACTTTATAACGTCAGGCTTTTTTCTTTGTAAGAGACTTCATCACGAAGAGGAATGCTACTGTAAGCACAAGTCCAACGGGAAGAAGTATGTACGCACTCTTTATAAATGCAGAAAGAACATACATTACAAAGGAGATAGCCGCAACGCTGATTGCATAAGGCATTTGTGTAGCAACGTGGTTAATATGGTTGCATTCACCGCCTGCAGAGGACATAATAGTTGTATCGGAAATGGGTGAGCAATGGTCACCGCAAACTGCACCTGCAAGACATGCTGACATACCAATAATGAGATTTACGCTGTCTGCAGGGAAAATTGCTACAACAATGGGGATAAGGATACCGAATGTTCCCCATGAAGTACCGGTTGAGAAAGAAAGGAAGCAAGCAACAAGGAATATGATTGCAGGAAGGAAATCAGCAAGACCTGCTGCAGCACCCTCCATAAGACCTGCTACAAATACATCAGCACCGAGAAGGCCTGTCATATTCTTAAGAGCGGTTGCAAGGGTAAGAATAGTAATAGCAGGTACCATTGCAATAAAGCCCTTGGGAACACAGTCCATCGCTTCTTTGAAAGTCATTACACGGCGTGCCACCATATAAATAATAGTGATAACAAGTGCCAGAAGTCCGCCCCAAGGAAGACCGACAGTTGCATCTGTGTTGGAGAATGCATCAATAAAGTTTGCACCGTCAAGGATACCGCCAACATAAACAAGAGCAAATACACAGATTACAATCAGAGTAATTATCGGGAAAAGAAGGTCGATAACCTTGCCTTTTGCAGAGGGAGTTACCTGCTCGCTTTCTGCACGGTCACCTGTTGTGTAAAGATCGCCCTTTTCAATAGCATTCTTCTCATGAAGAGCCATGGGACCGTAATCAAACTTCATAAGTGCAATTGCAATAACGAATACGAGCGTAAGCAATGAATAGAAGTTAAAGGGAATCGCTCTGATGAAGAGATTGAGTCCTTGTCCTTCGGGAGCAAATTCAGAAACTGCTGCAGCCCATGAAGAAATGGGAGCAATCATACAAATGGGAGCTGCAGTAGCGTCAATGAGATAAGAAAGCTTTGCTCTAGAAATCTTGTGAGAATCTGTTACAGGACGCATTACAGAACCAACTGTAAGGCAGTTAAAATAGTCGTCAATGAAAATAAGTACACCAAGAACAAATGTAGCAAGCATTGCACCTGTTCTTGACTTGATGTTCTGCTTTGCCCACTTGCCGAAAGCAGAACTGCCGCCTGCCTTGTTTACCAGGGCAACTATCGCACCAAGCACTACAAGGAATACGAAAATACCTGCTGTACCGGAAACTGCCGCAACAATACCTTCATTTAAAATATTGTCAACGGATTTCAAGGGTGTAAAATTAGCGGCAAACATACCGCCCACAAGTACACCAACAAAAAGAGAGCTGTAAACCTCTTTAGTAATAAGTGCAAGACCAATAGCTATTACAGGGGGAATTAATGACCACCATGTTCCAACCATGGGACTTGCAGCTTCACCCTCTGCAAAAGCAGCTAAAGGGAAAAGCACGCACAATGACATAATCAATGTGCAGATTGTGAAAAGTAAATTCTTTCTTTTCATTTTTATCCTCCTTTGTTCGACAAAAAAGGTCACGGTGTACCGTGACCTTAAGATATTCCTTAATACACGATAGCACTCCACATTTACTGTGACAGTCCGGCAGATATTCTCTGACGGCCCAGCATATATTACCTGGCAAGTAACACACACTTCGGCGAATACTCCTTTCAATTCCCTCAATTTGCCGCAACGGAAATCTACTGATAGCAATCGCACCTCTACCTGATTTGTCATATTTATTTCTTTTATATTAACAGAAATTGAAAATTTTGTCAATATAATTCATTAATAAACATATGATTCGGGATTTATTGGCTCACCCTCCGCCCATATTTCAAAATGAAGATGAGATTCCTCACGCTTTTCCACGGCAGCACTATCCCCTACTTTTCCGATAGCTTGTCCGCTTTTTACGCTATCGCCTTTTTTTACATATATTTTTTCATCAAGGTTTTTATATACGGAAATGATATTTCCGTCATGCATAATTTCGACAGTATATCCCCAAAGTGAATCCCTATATGTTTTAGACACAACGCCATCCCAGGTACTTTTTACTTCTGCACCTTTTTCTGCCCTGTAATCAATCCCTGTATGAGCTCTCCAATCCCCCATTGTTTTTGAATACACGGCCTTTTGGGAATATTCTTTCAAAACAGCTTGTCCGCAGGGAAAATTCATTCTTGACGGTGGTGTTTTATCTGTTTTTGTAGTTTCACTGGTTTTAGATTCCTTAGGGGCTTCTTTTTCTACTTTCTCAGTTTTAGAATCCGTAGGTAAAGATTCTTCTTTTACAATTTCAGATTCTTTAGTCAGTTGTGAATTTTTCTCATCATCCCTCATAGCAACTGCTCTTCCAATAATAAAGCAAAGTATAAAAATCGAAATTATAACAGCAACAGAAACTGATGTTGAAATTCTTTTCATAAGACCACTCCTCTCACCTCAAAGTATTCCCTTTATACCTTAATTTAAACAGAATCAATTTCCGTACCTTGATAATAATGCTTCAAAATATCAATGTAGCTATATCCCTCTTTTGCCATGGTATTGGCACCGTATTGGCTCATACCCACTCCATGTCCGTAACCGGTAACTTCAAATGTAATATCCGTATCATTGCTGATAATTTTAAAGCAACTGCTTCTCAGCCCGTATAATGAACGCACTTCCCTGCCGGTAAGTTCAATATTTCCTATTCTCATTTTTTTTACCATGCCACCATCGCTGATTTCCATAATTTCATAATCGGATGGACTTTCTAACACAAGATTTTCATACTTTTCAGAAAGAATTCTTTTAAATTCCTGAAACTCATAGGAAACCGAAGAATAGAAATTCGGTGCACTTTCCTCTCCATGACTTTCTACGCTTACGAGATAAGGGACATCTCCTCCCCATACATCCTTTGAGTTCTCTGTTTTTCCTCCCCCTGCCTGAGAGTGAAACACGGTCATTGCAACTTCTCCGTTATAAGTAACTATCTGACCACTTGTTTCATTTACCACAGACTGTATTTTTTCCATATATGCATTTGCATTTTCTCCCCATCCCTGCATTGCACTTTCTTTTGTTTTATATGCTTTACAATGGTTTATATCTGTGCATACATTTGCATCAGGATGTTCCTTTGTAGGATTGTTGATTCGATATGATGTATAACTTCTTGCCGCTACTGCCTGCGCTTTTAAAGCCTCTTTTTCAAAAGATGCCGGCATTTCTGCCGCAACAACTCCGAACAGATACTCCTCCATTCCCATTGTTTTTACTGTGTTTTCATCATGAAAATAAACCTTTACTTCCCCTGAGGAGTGGCTTTTTTTTAATATATTTTCATTTATTGGAAATTTCATAATAAAAAAAACAGTTACCGGCAATAAAAAGCCGAGGACGATGCAAGCAATAACAAATAAAAAATATCTTTTCATAAAACATATGCACCTCCGTAAATTTTATGATTTTTTCAGTAGAAATATAACTTTTTTATTGAAATTACATCCAAATAATGTTATAATATAATGCAATATTTGATTTAGGAGCTTTTATAATGGAAAAAAACCAGGAATTATTCAAAAAATTGTGTCAGTTATCTAAGGATGTTTATTCCATAGACTCTGAGCTATATGGTAAATACAGTGTTAAGCGCGGACTTCGTAATTCAAATGGAAGCGGTGTTCTTGTAGGTCTTACAAAAGTCGGCGATGTTCACGGATATCTTCTTGATGAAGGAGAAAAAATTGCCGATGAAGGTGTTCTTCGTTACAGAGGCATAAATGTTAATGATATTGTTGAGGGATGCGAGCTTGATGACCGTTTTGGGTATGAAGAGGTTGTATACCTGCTTCTGTTCGGGAGCTTGCCTACTGAAAGTGCTCTTGATGAATTTACACAGTATCTTGGTACAAAGAGAAAGCTTCCCACTAATTTTACTGAGGATATGATTCTTAAAGCCCCCAGCGGAGATATTATGAATAAGCTTGCCAGAAGCGTGCTTGCAAGTTATTCATATGACAAAAATCCTGATGAAGTATCAGTTGAAAATGTTTTAAGGCAGTCTTTTGAACTCATTGCACGTTTTCCTGCTATGATTGCTCATGCATATCAGGCAAAGTCGCACTACTATGACGGAAAAAGCCTTATTCTCCACGCACCCAAAGAAGAACTCAGCACTGCTGAGAATTTCCTGCATATGATGCGTCCTAACAATGAATACACAAAAACCGAGGCACATCTTCTTGACCTTGCACTTATGCTTCACGCAGAACACGGCGGCGGTAATAACTCTACATTTACAACCCACGTACTTTCTTCGTCAGGAACAGACACATACAGTGCAATTGCAGCTGCAATCGGTTCACTCAAGGGACCTAAGCACGGTGGTGCAAATGCAAAAGTAATGGGTATGATTGACGATTTTAAGGCAAACCTTACGGATATAACTGATGAAAAACAAATCAGAGAGCATATTATCAAGCTTTACCGCAAGGAATCCTATGACCACAGCGGTCTTGTTTACGGTGTAGGTCATGCTATTTATACAAAGAGTGACCCCAGAGCGGTTCTTCTTCGTAAAAACGCAGGCATTCTTGCAAAAGAAAAGGGTATGGAAGACGAGCTTCATATGTATGACCTTATTGCCAAGAATGCAATTGAGCTGTTCAACGAAATTACAGGCAAGCAGAAAGACCTTGCAATTAATGTTGACTTTTACAGTGGTTTTGTGTATAAGATGCTCAATATTCCTCAGGAGGTTTACACACCCATTTTTGCAATGAGCAGAATTGCAGGCTGGTGTGCCCACAGACTTGAGGAGATTATGGTTTCCGATAAAATTATCCGTCCTGCGTACAAGAACGTGTACAAGGGCAAGGAATATACAAGCATTAAAGACAGATAAGAAACGGAGGAAATGTAATAATGCAGGAAGGTTACTCAAACTTTATTCATGATATTATTGATGAGGATTTAGCGGCAGGCCGTGAAAACGGTGTGCACACAAGATTTCCTCCCGAGCCTAACGGATATCTTCATATAGGAAGTGCGAAGGCTATATGGATTAATTCAAGCACTGCAAAGAAATATGGCGGTCTTTTCAATCTCCGTTACGACGATACCAATCCCGTAAAGGAAGATGATGAATTCGTAAAAGCTATTGAAGCAGACCTTCATTGGCTTGGAGCAGACCCTACCGGCGGTATTTTCTACGGCAGTGACTATTTTGACAAATGCTATGAATTTGCCTGCAAGCTTATCCGTGACGGTAAGGCGTATGTATGCGACCTTACACAGGAAGAAATGGCACTTTACCGCGGAACACTTACAGAGCCCGGTAAGGAAAGCCCATACCGTAACAGAAGTGTTGAGGAAAACCTTGACTTATTTGAGAGAATGAAAAACGGTGAGTTTCAGAACGGTGAGCGTACGCTCCGTGCAAAAATCGATATGACTTCACCCAATATGAATATGCGCGACCCCGTAATTTACCGTATTCTTCATATGAGCCATCACAGACAGGGTGACAAGTGGTGTATCTATCCTATGTATGACTTTGCTCATCCCATTCAGGATGCGTTGGAGGGTATCACCCACTCTCTTTGCTCAATTGAGTTTGAAAACCACCGTCCCCTTTACAATTGGGTAGTTGACAATGTTGGTTTTGAGCACAATCCACACCAGTATGAATTTGCACGTCTTAATATGACATATACGGTGATGAGCAAGCGTTATCTCCGCAAGCTTGTTGAAACAGGCTATGTTGACGGTTGGGATGACCCCAGAATGCCGACTCTGTGTGGTCTGAGACGCCGTGGATATACCCCCGAAGCCATTCTGGATTTCATCGAAAGAATCGGCGTTGCTAAGTCCAACAGCATGGTCAATATCGGTCTGCTGGAACACTGCGTCAGAGAAGAACTGAACCAGAAAGCCAGCCGCAGGATCGCTGTTCTGAAGCCTATCAAGGTAATCGTAGACAAC
>JAZUPX010000091.1:0-13316 GCA_045605405.1 Clostridia bacterium | reverse complement strand
TGCTTTGTTTCTGTAAATGTGATTTTCGTGTTGGTGGCTTCTTTGCCAAAAAAGTAGTTGAAGAATTTAGTTCTCAATGCATCTACATTATATATGGTAACTGATAGTGCTATCGCAGCCACCAACAGAATGCACGCAACTTTGCCTGCGACGGAATATGCACGGCGGAGGTTATATTTACGGCGTTCATTCTTGAAAAGCTTCTGCATATTTCTTTCGTGTTCGGGGGAGAAATTCACTTCGGGGGCGTTATAGTCTGCTTCCTTTCTGTACGCCTCTGCGGAGGCTTCGTCTATCAAGGTATCTAATACTTTATCAACGATTTTTTCTTCAGTTTTCATTTTTTTCATTCCTTTCATTACAGAATTTTATCGGCTTTCATTTTTGCAAGTTCTTCCTTAATATATTTTCTTGCACGGTAAAGCCGTTTCTTGGCGGTTTCAAAAGTGATTCCCAACAGTTTTGCAATGGTTTCCACGCTAAGCTCATGACCGCAGGAAAGCAGCAGCACCGATTTATACTTGATATCCATACCATCCAGTATATTCATAACGGCGTTATAAGATTCCTTTGAAATCAAAAGATTTTCGGGATTATATGTAGTTTCGGAAAACGAGCTGTCGTTATCGTAAAGGGGTGTCAGCTCCTCACCTTTCTCCTTGCGGTACATATCAATTGCCACATTCCTGCAGATAACCGTCAGCAGGGCGGCTGTCTTTACCTCGTCCTCTATATTCAGTCGGGCAATGTTTTTTATAAACCGTTCAAATGTTTCCTGAACTGCATCCTGCGAAGAGTCGCCGTCTTTCAGAATTTCATACGCAATCCAGTAAAGTCTGACCCTGTGGGCGTAATAAAGTGTTTCTATCAGGTCTGGTTTTACCTGATGATTTTTCTTCTTCAAAAGCATAGGAACAGTCCTCCTTTATCTAAATTCATTATATTTGAAAATTTTTCCGGTTTCAAGAGGAAAGCCAACAAAATACAATAACCGCAAAGGGGGATTCCCCCTTTGCGGTTAGCTATACATAGAATTTTTGCTCATATAGTCATAAAGTTGTTTTCCGTGTTCCTGCTCTTCTTTCTGAATGTGGTTGATGGTTTGGCGGATATTTTCATCCTTAAACTCAAACACGCAGGTATCGTACATATGGCTTGCGTGCTTCTCCGTTGTAAGCAGGTCGTTTGCCAAAAAGCTGTCACGTGTTTTTTCCTCACTGTCGGCAGGGCCGTAGCACTCGGTAAAGGTAGTTGTCTGCTGACCTTGCTGCCCACCGCCCGAATTTTGAGCAGGAGTCTGTCCGTTTTCAATCTTGGTAAGGGTATCAAGATGCCCCTGCTCCACCTGTGCAATGCGGATACAAAGCTGTTTAAGCTGGGGGTCGCAGGCTTCCTCTGCCGCCTTTGTGTACTTGTCAATGCACAGCTTTTCCGTGCTTTTCATATCTTTTAGTAATTCTGTTTCTTTCTGACTAAGCTGCATAAAAATCACCTCACAGGTATTTTATCCCGTGAGGTGTATTTTTAGTCATATAAATTTTTGAAAACGTAGGTTGCACTGTCGCTTGTGATTTTGAATGACAGATAGCATACCTTTTCGACGGATTTTTCAATAGTGCTTTCGTCACGGATGTTTGCAACGGTTATATACCGCACACCGTCCTCGATTCTGCAGAAGTTTTCGCCTCCGCTTGAAATTACAAACACGTTTTTCTTCTTCGCCGCATCGGAAAGCATACTGTAAAATGCCTTTTTGTCAATTTCAGAGGCAAATGACGGCTCTTTATCCAGTATTACAAACACATTTTTCTGGGAGGAATTAAGTGCCGAGGAAAGCTTCTCCCATTGTGTACCCCTTGAAATAACACCGTCTTTTTGCTGGAGGGAAACTATTTTCGAGTGGGAGTAGCTTCTTTCGATATAGTTTCCTGCCATTACGGGGGAATTTGCAGGGGTCAGGTCAGCAGGCTTATCTCCGCCGACAACGGCAGAAACGTCCGACTTTTCCAATATATCCATAGCATTTGCATACACAACACGGTCAAAAAGCGTGTTCATTTCAGATGAACTGTAAATGTTAAAGGTTGTGCCGATTTCCCTTTCACGGTTAAGAAAGTCAACTGTTACAGGCATTGTTGCAGATGCCTGGGCCCCTGACGAAGTGATGACTATACTCCTTTTTGCACCGTTTCTTGAAAGATTCAGCAGTCCCGAGGTTCGGGAAGGATTAAGGAGGGAAAGGTCATTTATAACAGCCGTATTTCCTTCTTCGTCAAAAACTTTCACCTTCCCTGAAAGTTCTGCTTCGCTGCCAATTTTTTCGGGGGCAATGATTCCTGAAACCTCTCCTATTATATTTATTTTGAAGGAATCTGTTTCCTTACCATTATAATATGCGGTAACGGTAGCTTCACCGCTTCCCGTGGGGTAGTATACGTTATCCTTGACCGTACCTTTTCCGTCCGACACACTCCACGTGAGAGTTCCGCTTACCGAGGACGGGGGATTGTAGTTTTTGTCGTAGGGTGTTACCTTGATTTTTATACTGTCACCCGAAAGGACACTCTTTTCCGAAACCTCGCACAAAACACCCACTGCCGCAAGGCTTTCGGCATTGCTCGTAATGGCAGGGGCGTTTATAACCTTTCTCGTTTCCGAGGGGGAGTTAAGTGTGTGCAATGTATTGTTTTTTAGAGTTTTTCCAACCATTGCGGTAGAGCCGCCGCCGTCAAGGTTGATGGCATTTACCATACCCATTTCCTTGCATATGTCGGAGATCTGAGAGAGGGAAACACCCTTGCTGAGATTTTGTCTGCCGTCAACGGTCATCATATAAATAACTGTGCCGTCGGCGTTTGTTCCTATTACACTACGGGGGTGGTTTCCGCTTACGTCGTGGGTTATTTCCGTTTTCTGTCCGTCTTTCAGCAGAAGTGTTCCACCGCCGAATGCCGTCTGCACATCCTCAATAGACGGATTTATGCTGATTTCAGTTTTTACGCGGTCACCTATATTGAATTTTGAATCCAGAAAAGGAGTCATATTGTCATTGATAGCAAGAATGTATCCGTTTTCGGGAATGGGGATTACACCGCCCATGCTGATTCCCTTTGCAGTAACCACGTCCTCGATAACCGTTACTGCCGTTATCCCCTCGGGAAGATGGGGAGAGGTTGCACCGTTAAAATCGGGAGTGTACATAAGCACGGCCCCGTAGTAATCGGTGGGCTTATTGATATGTGCAATGGGCATCTGTGTGCCGTCGGGGGCAGTAATTTTCATAGTGAAGTCTATATAGGAAAGGGAAAGCTTATTATCCTCGAAAAAGCCTGCCGCCATATCGGAATTTATATGGGACTGCAAAAGCTCGCCATCCTTGACCTCAATTCCCAGAGAGAAGTTCTGACTTCCTTTATATGCAGAGAAGAAGTCACCGTTTATTGCAACCACGGTCTGGCTGTCGCCCTTTGCGTGGTTCATAACTGTATCAACCTTGTCACTTCCCCCGCTGTTTTTAAGCAGGTCAAAGCTAAGGTTTTTGTTTTTCAAATCTGCCTTGATTAAGGTTATATTCATGGCTGAATCGCCGAAAAATCGCTGTTCTTTGATAAGTGTTACCCCGTCGGTTACAATTTCCTCCGTTCTGTTTGTGTAAAGCGTTGCCGCCTGAACGGAAACCGTCAGCAGGGTAACAAAAACCGTCAATAGGAAAATAATTTTTTTCAATGTAATCACCTCGGTGTCAATTAGTTTTCTTTTTCGCTTTCTGAATGTTATACAACACTCTCACGGAAAGTGCTTCGGGTAAAATCTTGGAAAGAAAGCGTGTGCATTTCATTGTAATGCCGGGGACAATGGAAAATTTATTTTTCATCATACCTTTTACTGCAAGCTTTGCCACGTAATCGGGGGAAAGTGCCTTTTTCCCCAGGTTGGAGCCGGAAACCTCGCCAAACTCCGTTTCTACGGGGCCGGGGCACAGTACACTTATTGATACGGGAGATTTCTTCCGTCGAAGCTCCTCCCTTACGGCTCTTGAAAGCCTTAAAACATACGCCTTGGAAGCATAGTAAGAGGACAGAAAAGGCCCGGAAAAAAACGCCGCTGAACTTGAAACATTCAGGATTTTTCCGCCGCCTCTTTTTTCCATAAGAGGAATATACTCTTTCATAAGCAGGTGCAATGCACGGATATTTACATCTATCATTGCACTTTCACGGGAAAAATCCGTTTCGGTAAATTCCCCGTAAACGCCAAGCCCTGCATTGTTTATAAGCACGTCAATATCGGGGTGGGTTTTCACAAGCCCCTTTACCGATTCTATGTCTGTTAAGTCTGCCGTCACAATGTGCGTGGGACAGGAAAGCTTTTCAGAAAGTTTCTCCAGACGGTCTGTCCGCCGTGCGGTAAGTACCATTTCATAGCCTATTGAGTCAAGCCTTTTCGCAATGGCTTCCCCTATTCCGCTGCTTGCCCCCGTAATAAGTGCCTTGGGCATATTACACCTCGAAGCTTTCTTCGGGAAGCACGCGGATAGCTACATTAAGCTCCTCGCCGACCTTTTCAAGCTCTGCCGTAAGCTCGTCAAGGGAAAGCTCGCTCTTTTCCATATCCACAAGGGCAATCATTGTGAAAAGATTTTGCATCAGCTTCTGGGAAATATCTAAAATGTTGATATTCTTTTCATAGAAAAGTCCGCTGACTCTTGCAATGATACCTGTCTTATCCTTACCTACTACTGTTACTACTGCTCTCATAACAATTCTCCTTTACATTCTGTTCTGTCTTACTGTTTCATAAATGAAAAGTGCTGCCGCAACGGATGCGTTGAGGGAATTTACGTCACCTTTCATAGGGATTTTTACCTTAAAATCGCACTTTTCAAGAACTAAACGGCTGATACCCTCCCCCTCGGAGCCGATAACAATTGCAACCGCACCTTTAAGGTCGGCATCATAGATGTCCTTTTCTCCCGAAGCGTCTGCACCTGTTACCCAGATGTTTTTCTTCTTGAGGTCATCAATGGTTTTGGCAAGGCTTGTCACCCTTGCCACGGGGGTATATTCAACTGCACCTGCACTTGCCTTTGCACATACCGAGGTAAGCGATGCCGATTCGTGCTTGGAAATAATGATTCCGTGGGCACCTGCACAGTTTGCCGTCCTTATGATAGAGCCAAGGTTTCTGGGGTCTGCAATTCTGTCAAGAATTATTATAAAGGGAGGCTCCCCTTTCTCCTCCGCACGTTTTAAAATATCGTCAACAGTAGCATATTCTGCCGCACTGCAAAGGGCAATTACCCCCTGATGCACACCTGTTTCGCTCATTTCGTCAAGCTTTCTGCCGTCGGTTTCCGTAACGGGAATCCCCTTTTCCTTAGCCATACGGATAATGGGAATTATGCTTCCGTGCTTATCCCCTTTTTTTACATATATTTTGTCAATGTTTCTGCCGCTTTTAAGGGCTTCTGTGACAGGGTTTCTGCCTTCCAATTTATCACTCATATCAAAACCTCCTTGGCTTACCTAGTCATTATAACATACAAACGGGCAAATTTGTACCTTTGTAACATAAATTTATTATTTCAAAATTTCTCCTGTAAACGGATTGTCCTCTGCGCGGACAGGCATATACGGTAAAACTACGTAGTCAGACTCAAAACTAAGCCCTTTTTGGTAAAAGTCAGTAATTTCACCTGAGGAATATCCCTGCGGAAAAAGATAAGTTTTTCCGTCATAATAAACTTTCAGCATACGGGCATCCTTGATGGTGTAAACAGGAATATATTCCAAAACGGCATTCCCGAGCTGATATTTTTCATAGTCTTTCAGCAAAACAACCTCAATATTTTTCTCTTTGGAACGGGTTAAAAGTGTATTTCGCTTTGACTTTCGGAAGATGGGGTCTGATGCAATAATCGTATCTATGTGATTTTGATATAAAAGAATATGAAAGGTATTTTGTGTTGTCAGAACAACCGTGGAAAAAGGCTGTGACGGGGTGTGGAGAGTGCGTGCGTCGTGCAGTTTTGGACAGTCCACCAGAAAGGTACTGCCATCTGACAGCCGTACTGCAGACATGGTTTGCCCTCCGTAATATGCTGAAGAAATATTTGTTTCCCTGACGGGGGAATACAGAGATAGGAACACCGTTATTAAGGAAAAAACAACGGCTAATCGGTGCCAATTAATTCTTTTAATTGAATGGATATATATAAGTACAAGCAGAAACGCCCATAAAACAATAAACGGAAGACAGCTTCCCCGAATTTCTAAAAGGGAAAATGGCAAATCCCTTACAAAACCGCTTACCGAGGTTATGCCGACGGAGAGAAGCTTCATAATAAAGGCAATACCATTGGAAAGAATCGAAAACGGTGAAGCAATAATAAAAATCATTCCGAGAATAACATATATTCCCGAAAGCGGCACAAGGAGAGCGTTTGAAAGCAACGACCAAGGCGTTACCGTGCCGAAATAATAAACAATTACGGGTGTAACGGTAAGCTGTGCGCTTATGCTCATTGATACAACTTCGGCAAGGGAAGAGGGCATAAATTTTGATAAAACATCTGAAATTTTCTTGTTATATATAATTATGCCTGCAACAGCCAGTACAGAAAGAATAAATCCTACATTAAATAACGTAAAGGGATTCACGAAAGTCATAATGAGCACCGCAACTGAAAGCGATGTAGGAGAATCGTTGTCGCGGTAGATGTATTTTGAAAGGAGAAAAATCAAGCACATAATAAATGCCCTTATCACGCTTGCACCTGCACCCGTCAGGAGTACTATAAAAAACGCTCCTGAAAAAGCCAATAGGTAACCGCATCTTCGTTTCCCCACGAAAAGCCGTGCGATAGACAGCAGAAACGCCATTGCCACAGAAAGATGCAATCCCGAAACCACGGCAATGTGACTGAGTCCGCTTGCTTTAAGGGATGCGTCAAGGCCTTCAGAAATCAGCCGTTTGTCCCCGATAACCATTGCGTTAAAAAGCCCACGGTCGTCTTCGGTGGAAAAATATTTTTCGCCGAGGCTGTCTATGTAAACACGCAGGGAATAGAGCTTTCCCATCAGTCCGTCTGCCTTTTCCGTTGGGCGAGGAAGCTTTTCCGCATCCGAAATAAGAAAAATGCCGTTTCCTGCAAGGGTATGGGAATAACCGTGGGAGAAAATTTTGCTTGCGTTTGGGGCAGAAAGAGAAATTTTCCCCTCGATAATATCTCCGGGAGAAAAGCAGGAATCTGCTTCATAGCGGAGACGCACCTTGTGCTTTTTCCCTCCATCCTCAAAATATGCAGTAACGGAATTGTTGTCCGAAAAATCTGTTACGGTCAGCCGCATTACCTCGCTTTTACCTGCATATTCTGCAATAATAGTGTCACGACGGTTTTCGGCAATTTCCATTCTGCCTATTCCCAGAATAATCAGCAAAACGGCAATAAAGGACGGAACGAGCCTTTTTGTTCGCAGGAATACAAAAGCCCATACCGAAATGCACAAAACTACCGTTATTATTAAATTTACGCTGTATGCGGCAAGAAATATTCCGAGAACGAACAAAATTGCCACAGGAATAAGCGGTCTTTTAATCATAGGGTTACTTTATCTCCTGTTTGAGGGAATTACACAAAGAACACTCGCCAAGGGTGGGAGTGTTCTTTCAATCTTCATTTCTTCTTGGATACGGAGCTTTCTCGTCTGTTAAGCCTGTCAAATAATCCATACTTGTTCCGAGTGCAATTGCAATCTTCCTGCATTGTTCGTAAGTATAATATCGTTTTCCTCGTTCAATTTTTGAATAGTCACTTTGGTCAATTCCTGTGAGCATTTGCATTTTTATTTGAGTAAATCCTCTTTCTTTTCTCAATGATCTCAATCTTTCTGCAATATTCATAAATATCACCCATTTAATTATGTCAAATTGACCTATTGATTTTAAGGGGCTTTTGACCTATAATAGTATTGGTATAATACGCGTAAATTTATACAAATACTATTGTTGAGGTGAACACTATGAAAAAAAAGAAGATTGATGATAACTATAAGTATAGTGATAAATATGATGATGCTGTTGAATTGTTTCTTTTTTCAGTTGATGAAATAGAGAAGGCCTTAGAGGGTATGAAAGTACTGCATCTTACCCATTTAATGGAGATGTTAGGTGTAATATTGACAGAACAGAAAAAAGCAGCTTACCATCAGGGATTTATTGCAGGGAAAAATTCTTCCAAGGAGAATTAAGAAAAATTTTGTTATAAAAAATACTTTTTTGCTAAAAGTATGCGAAAAACTCTTGATTTTTCCCCATTTTTAGTATTATAATATAATAAGCAAACGGTTTCTTCGGAATCTTAATGCAAATATAGGACCACTCCTTTAACCATTCTACAATGGTTGCGGAGTTGAGGCCATACGGACAGCCGGGTCCACTGCCGATTGGCGGGTTTCCGCCTTTATTGATTGAGTTAAAAGCTCAGTTTTATAAGTTGGTTACTTTATAACCGAAATGCGTAATTACGCTAACTTGTGAAATGGTCAATAAGAGTAGTGACTCTGTATGTCCAATATCTTAGATTTCCTTAGGAAATTTGTCTTTTTTGAGATATTAACACAAGTCGTGTAATTGCGATTTGTGTTTTTTATTTACATAAAAAGAGGTGTTTCAGATGGCAAACAACGTAATCATTGAACTTAAAAATGTATCCAAGCATTTTGGGCAGACGTATGCTGTGGAGGATTTCAATTTATATGTCAAGAAAGGGGAATTTGTAACCTTTTTGGGTCCCAGCGGATGCGGAAAGACTACCACTCTCCGAATGATTGCAGGATTTGAGCTTCCTACGGGCGGACAAATACTTTTAAACGGAGAGGATATTTCCCTGCTTCCGCCGTACAAACGCCCCGTAAATACAGTTTTCCAGAAGTATGCTCTTTTCCCTCATATGGATGTGTATGACAACATTGCATTCGGTCTGAAGCTGAAGAAAATTCCCGACGGGGACAAAATGAGAAAGCTTACCAAAGAGGAAATTGACAAAAAAGTCAGAAAAGCTCTTAAAATAGTTGACCTTGAAGAGTATGAAAACCGTGATATATCCACCCTTTCGGGCGGTCAGCAGCAGAGAATTGCCATTGCCCGTGCTATTGTAAATGAGCCTGAAATTCTTCTCCTTGACGAGCCTTTGGGTGCTCTTGACCTTAAAATGAGAAAGGATATGCAGCTTGAACTTAAGGAAATGCACAAAAAACTCGGCATTACCTTTATATATGTAACTCACGATCAGGAGGAGGCACTCACCCTCTCCGACACGATTGTGGTTATGAAAGACGGTATGATTCAGCAAATCGGTACTCCCGAGGATATTTATAACGAGCCTAACAATGCCTTTGTCGCAAACTTTATCGGTGAAAGCAATATTTACAGTGGTACGGTGACGGGCGACAAAAAAGTCAGATTTATAAACCATGTTTTTGATTGTGTTGACGAATTTCCGAAAAATGAAAAGGTTGACGTAGTAATCCGTCCCGAGGACGTTCATATTACTGATGCATCGAGCGGTATGGCAAAGGGAAAGATTGTCAGCAAAATTTTCAAGGGCATTCACTACGAATATATTATGATGGTAGGCAGAAACGAGCTTGTAATAGTTGATACAAGGGATTTGAATGTGGACGAAACCTACGGCTTTGACATTGAGCCTGACGGTATTCACATTATGAAAAAGGAGCTTACCGCCAATATTTATAACGATGCCTACATTGACAAGGAAAACCGTGTTGTTATTTCCGAATGTCCCTTTGAATGTGACATTACTACCCTTGTGCAAGGCTCAATTGTTGACAGTGAGGGTTATGTTGTGGGGCCTGACGGTACACGTTATGATTTTACCGATGCGGATGTCCGTGCGGAGATTGGACTTAAGGACATTGAAATCCTTGACGACGAGGAAGCAGGTATCGTAAAGGGTGAAATTGTTTCCATTATATATAAGGGTGACCATTATCAGCTTACAATCCGTACTTCCGAAGACGAGGATTTCGTTCTGGATACTGAGTATACATACGACGAGAACGACCTGGTGGGACTTAATGTACGGCCTCAGGACATAAAGCTTACATTGAAAGGAGAGGCGAAGAAATATGCGAAAAAATAATATTTTTTCCAGAAAAATTCTCGCCCTGCCTTATGCTGTCTTTATGATTCTGTTTGTTGTGATTCCGCTTTTCCTTATTGTAATGTACGCATTTACAGATGCAGACGGAAAGTTTACCTTCGATAATTTCCGTACATTTTTCTCAGGCGGACACAACATAAATACATTGATGTTCAGTATATTTATAGGTATGGCGAATACGGCACTTTGCCTGCTTTTGGGCTACCCTGCCGCATACATACTGGCGAAAAAGGAAATGGGCTTCGGCAAGGCAACTGTGCTTCTGTTTGTAATGCCAATGTGGATAAACTTTGTGCTTCGTACTGCCGCAACGAGAGACCTTCTTTTTGCAATGGGTATTTCGGGCGGTGAGCATCCCTATTTTGCCACAATGATTGGTATGGTGTATAACTACCTGCCCTTTGTAATTCTGCCCCTTTACACCACTATGACAAAAATGGATTTAAGCCTTATCGAGGCATCCTACGACCTCGGTGCAAACAAGGTGCAGACATTTTTCAAAACGGTGCTTCCTATGACTATGCCGGGTATTGCATCTGCGGCAACAATGGTGTTTATGCCCACTATGAGCAGCTTTGTAATAAGTGATGTTATGGGTGAGAGAAAAATTTCTCTTATCGGTAATAGTATTCAGCTTTATTTCGACCAAGGGTTATGGAATTTAGGAAGTCTTGTTGCCCTCATAATGCTTATAATTATGGCATTCGGTGCACTCTGTGCTGATTCCGAGGGTGAAAGTGATGCGAGAGGAGGTCTGTGGTAATGAAGAAAAAGCTTTCTTTTACAGAGTTTCTCAGCAAATTCTATGTGTATATCCTGCTTTTGGTTATGTATGCTCCGCTATTGCTTTTGATTGTGTTCAGCTTTACCAATACAAAAATTATCGGCAAGTGGGACGGCTTCAGCCTGCATCTGTACGAGGCTCTTTTTAAGGATGCCGAGATTATGCAGGCATTTGGAAACACATTCCTTGTTGCAATTTCTTCTGCCGTGGTTTCTACAATCTTAGGAACAATGGGTGCAATAGGCATTTTTTACAGCGGAAAGAGAAGCAAGGCAATAATGGAGGGAATCAGCAACATTCCCGTTATAAATGCGGAAATAGTTACGGCACTTTCCCTTACCATTCTCTTTGTTATGGCAGGTGTAACGTTTAATTTCATTACGCTTCTTATCGGTCATGTAGTGCTGACAATCCCCTTTGTTATACTGGCTGTACGTCCCAAGCTTATGCAGATGGACCCCAATATTTACGAGGCGGCACTTGACTTGGGTGCAACTCCCAAAAAGGCACTCAGGACAATAGTAATTCCCCAGATAATGCCGGGAATAGTGTCAGGTTTTATCCTGTCAATCACCCTTAGCCTTGACGATTATATTATCACGGCATTTACGAGGGATACGGCATTTCAGACACTCAGCACCTATGTGTACGGTGTTACCAGTAAAAAGGGTACACTTCCACCGTCACTTCGTGCGCTTACCACAATTATCACATTGATAGCACTTGTGATACTGATTATTGTAAACATTAACAGTTCCGGGGAGAAAAAGAAAAATGAAAAGATTTAGTGCATTTATATTGTGTCTTATACTGTGCTTTTCCTATGCCCCCTTGTCGTTTGCAGAGGAAACGGTGCTGAAAGTTTATAACTGGCAGGACTATATTGACGAGGGAAAAGATGACGACGGTGCGAAAATTTCGGATTCCGTTATGGAACTATGGGAAAAGGATTATTATGACCGCACAGGAAAAAAGGTGCGTGTTCAGTATGACACCTTTGAAACAAACGAAACAATGTTAAACACCCTGCGTACAGGGCGTTCCGACTATGACCTTGTATGTCCGTCGGACTATGTTATTCAGAAAATGATTTCTGCAACGGAAAAAGGCAATGACGAAAATATTGCCATTGAGAAATTCGATATATCCGCTATGCCTAACTACACGAAAAATGTTTCTCCATATATTTCAGACTTGTTTGAAAAGAACGGCTGGACAGAATATTCGGTGGCATATATGTGGGGAACGGTTGGTTTCCTCTACAATCCCGAAACGGTTTTGAGGGAAGACATTTCCACATGGGATTTCTTCTGGAATACCGATTACAGGAACAGAATGACCTGTAAGGACGTTTCCCGTGATGCCTATGTTATAGGCTCGCTGCATGTACACCGTGACGAGCTTCGTGAGGCAAACGAAAAGTATAAAAAGGGTGAAATATCTGCCGAGGAATTGCAGAAAATTGTAAACTCTGCGGCAAATGACACCACAGAGGAAAACATTGCAAATGTGGAAATTGCCCTTTCCGATATGAAAAGGAATATCTACGGCTTTGAGGTGGATTCGGGAAAGACAGACATTGTATCGGGAAAAATTCATGCAAACCTTGCGTGGAGCGGTGATGCCGTTTATTCAATGGACCTTGCCGAGGAAGAGGACGGAAAAGAACTTGAGTTTGTAATTCCCAATGAGGGCAGCACCATATATTTCGACGGATGGGTTATGCCGAAAGGAGCAAATGTGGAGCTTGCTCAGGATTTTGTTGACTTTTTGTGCAAACCGGAAATAGCCGTTATGAATATGGATTATATCGGATATACCAGTGCTATTGCAGGTGACGAAATCTTCGACCTTGTATGCGAAAATTACGAAGAAGAAGACGGAGAGTACGAGTACGACCTTTCCTATTTCTTCAACGGTACTCTTTCAGAAGATAGGTATACCGACGGAAAGGCAATCATCCGTACAAACACATTTGGCAGACAGCTTACCACACAGTACCCCTCTACTGACGAGGTTGCACGGTGCGGTATTATGGAGGATTTCGGGGACAGAAACGAAGCTGTTCTTGAAATGTGGAGTAAGGTCAAGAGTAATAACATCACAGCATTTTCCTATGTAATGATGGTTTTCCTCGCCCTTGTAGCAGTATTTATGCTGACATCCTCAATAAAGAAAAAGCTTAAAAAGAAAAAAAGAATGAGAAGATAAAGGAAGAGTGCAGTTCATTATGGACTGCACTTTTTTGACAGGATGGATTCGCTTTTCTGCGGAAAAGCCATCTCGCGGCTCTGACAGTCCACCGGACTGTCATTCACTACCGCTCGTTCGAATCCTCCAATTCCAAGC
>JAZUPX010000090.1:0-8309 GCA_045605405.1 Clostridia bacterium | reverse complement strand
CTTACCGCAAGCAGAGGGGAATGCAGCACAGATGTACTTAACTTCACCCTGAGGATTTTCAAGACCGAGGATAAGCATATGCTCAGCCATCCAGCCTTCCTTCATACCCTGATAGGAAGCAATTCTGAGTGCGAAGCACTTCTTACCGAGAAGTACGTTACCGCCGTAAGCGGAGTTAACAGACATAATTGTGTTGTCCTGAGGGAAGTGTACAATATATCTTTCATCGGGGTTTACATTCTTCTTAGCGTGAAGGCACTTAACGAAATCACCGTCAGAACCAAGAGCTTTAAGAACATCGCTGCCAACTCTTGTCATAATAGCCATATTTAATACAACATAGATACTGTCTGTAAGCTCAACACCGATTTTTGAGAAGGGGGAGCCAACAGGACCCATGGAGTAAGGAATAACATACATTGTTCTGCCTTCCATAGAGCCGTCGTAAAGAGCGTTCAGCTTTGCATACATTTCCTTGGGAGCCATCCAGTTATTGATAGGACCTGCTTCCTCTTCTGTTTCTGTACAGATGAATGTTCTGTCCTCTACACGAGCTACGTCGTTAACAGCTGTTCTGTGGTAGTAACAGCCGGGGAGCTTCTCCTGATTAAGCTTAATCATTTCGCCTGTTGAAACTGCCTCTGCACGGAGTGCTTCAAGCTGCTCTTCGCTGCCGTCAATCCAAACTACGTTCTGAGGACGGCAAAGTGCTTTCATTTCTTCAAGCCAGTTAAGTACCTTTTTGTTATCTGTCATTATTATATCTCCTTTCAAAAATCCAATTTTTCCTATTTAACATTATACAGCCTAATTCGATATTTGTCTACTGTTTTTTTTATTTTTTTAACAAAATAATACGGCAACCTGATAAATTCATCGGGTTGCCGTTACAAAATAGTCACTGAGTTCACAAAACTGTTGTATTGAAAGTGCCTCTCCCCTTACAGTGGGTGAAAGTCTGATTGACTCAACCGCCTTGGAAACATCTTCTTTCGAGCCGAACGCTCCGCTTGACGAAAGGGCGTTTACAAGTGTTTTTCTACGCTGTGAAAATGCCGCCTTGATAAGCTTGAAGAAAAGCTTTTCATCCTTGGGTGTAACCGAGGGAGTGTCAAGAATCTCCATACTGACAACGGCACTGTCAACCTTGGGTGCAGGAATAAATGCAGTTGAGGGAACATTCTTTATTATTTCGGGTTTTGAAAAATACTGCGTTGTTATGGTAATTGCACCGTAATCCTTGCTGCCGGGTTTTGCACAAAGTCTTTCGGCAACCTCTTTCTGAATCATTACAACAATCTTTTTAAAAGGAAGTCTGCTTTCCAGCAAATTCATTATAATAGGGGTTGTTATATAATAAGGAAGATTCGCCGCAACACTTACATCCATTCCCGAAAATTCAGTTTCCATAAGCTCTTTAAGGTTTACTTTAAGGCAGTCCTCCCATATAAATGAAATATTGGAAAAGCCTGCAAGGGTTTCCTCAAGAACTTTCTCAAGCCTTTTGTCAAGCTCAATGGAAACGACTTTTTCGGTGGTTTGAGCAAGTGCTGCTGTAAGGACACCGAATCCCGGGCCGATTTCTATTACGCCCTGACTGTTTTCGCTGACCGCATCTGCCATAGCCATTGGCACGGATTCGTCGGTGATAAAGTTCTGTCCCATACTTTTCGAGAAAGTGAATCCGTACTTTGAGCAAAGATATTTTATTATTTTTGGGTCGGTGAGGTTATACATTACTCATCCTCCAGTAATTCTGAAAAACTTTCTATATACATATCGCAGGATTCTCTGAGCTGTGCTGTATACTGACGGCTTCTTTCGTCATACACTCCGCAGAGAAGCATACCTGCCTTTTTTGCAGTTTGGGCTGCAGTTATTACATCCTCAAACACAAGGCACTTTTCGGGGGCTACCCCTGCCTTTTGTGCCGCAAGAAGATATACCTTGACGGAATTTTTTCCCTCGCCAGCCTCACAAGTATTGGCAAAACCGTCAAAAAGATTATATATTCCGTTATTTTTAAGCGCAGGTTTAAAGAAATATTCGGGGGAGCTTGTGCAAAGCACAATTTTCTTCCCATTGGTTTTAAGATATTCAATAAACTCTTTTACAAAAGGCTTCATCAGTACATTATGGGAATATTCGTGGATGGCCATATCTGTCCATTCCTGCATAAGCTCCTCGGGAGTATCGGGCAGACCAAAACGGTTTTTCGTGTAGTTTGCAATCTCAGAAAAGCTCATTGCGGCAATATTATGAACATAGTCCCCGGGAACTTTTATTCCACGCTTTTTTTCGAGGAATTCATAATCTATCCTCTCCCATATTCCCAATGAATCCATTATGGTGCCGTCCATATCAAAAATGGCGGCATCAAAGGTGTTTAATTTCATTTTGAGTACTCCTCGAGAAGCGAATGCTTCACTCTCCACAGTTTCGGTGACAAATCCACATAATAAGTATGCGGATTTTCAAAACGCTTAACCTCATCCCAAATTGTTTCCACCTGCCCCCTGCAGTATTCGCGGATTTCGGGAAGGGTGGGAAGGTTTGCAACCTTTTCCCCGTTTTCAAAAATTTTCACAAGAAGCTTTCTTGCGGTAAAGTTTGTAACTGTCTTGCGTTTCCACGTGTGCACGGGGTCAAAGATTTCGTAAGGCTTGCTGTCGTCTATCTCCTCGTTGTGGAGAGTCATAACGTCGGCAATTGCCTTGCCCGTTTCATTATCATAAAGACGATAAACCTGCTTAAAATCGGGGGTAGTGATTTTTGCAGGATTTTCGCTGATTTTGATTTTCGGAACGACTTCACCGTTTTCCTCAACGCCTACAAGCTTGTACACACCGCCAAATACGGGCCAGCTTCTTGCTGTAATAAGCCTTTCACCGACGCCGAATGAGTTAATCTGAGCGCCATGAGAAAGGGTGTCGCGGATAATATATTCGTCAAGAGAGTTGGATACTACTATACCGCAATCCTCAAAGCCCTCTTTATCCAGTTCCTTGCGGATTTTTTTGGTAAGATAGGTGATGTCACCGCTATCAATACGTACTCCCTTGGGTCTGTGACCTGTGGGAAGAATTACTTCCTTGAACACCTTTATGGCATTGGGAAGTCCGCTTTTAAGAACATTGTATGTGTCAATAAGGAGTGTACAACTGTCGGGATAAACCTCGGCATACGCCTTGAATGCGTCATATTCCGTGGGGAACATCTGCACCCAGCTATGCGCCATTGTGCCAATGGCAGGTATGCCGTAAAGCTCGTCACTAAGAGTGTTTGCAGTACCTACACAGCCTGCAATATACGCCGCCCTTGCACCTAAAATAGCACTGCTTGCACCGTGAGCACGGCGTGAGCCAAATTCCATAACTGCCCTGCCCTCTGCGGCACGGACAATTCTGTTGGTTTTGGTGGCAATAAGCGTCTGATGATTCACCAGAAGAAGAAGCATGGTTTCAACGAGCTGTGCCTGAATTGCAGGTCCCTTTACAATTACCAGAGGCTCATTTGGAAATACGGGCGTACCCTCGGGCATTGCCCATACGTCGCAGGAAAATTTGAAATTTGCAAGATAGTCAAGAAACTGTTTGTCAAAAAGATTTCTCTTGCGAAGATATTCTATATCCTCTTTTTCAAATTTAAGGTTGGAAAGATATTCCACAACCTGCTCCGTTCCTGCCATAATGGCAAAACCGCCGTCGTCGGGAACACTGCGGAAATAAAGGTCGAAATAGCACACCTTCTCTCCCGTTCCGTTCTTAAAATAGCCGTTTGCCATAGTAAATTCGTAAAAATCTGCAAGCATCGAATAATTTTGTTCTTTTAACATAGTAACCATCTCCTGTTTTTTAAAACAGAGTTATTGACAAAGTCAATAACTCTGTTATCTAACTAATCAGCCGTTCTCAATGGCATCTTCAAGCCAAAATTCTGCAATATCAATTGCCTCGAAAAGGCTTTCACGGGTTGCCTTCTTGATAACCTTTTCCTTTCCTACACCCTTATTGGTGCAGAGGTCAATTGTTACACTGTCCGCAACTTCAAGATCGCCAACCTTTTTCTTAGACTTAATTGTGAAAATGATAATATATTTTTCGCTGTGGTCACCGTAATAAATTGTATCTCCACGGCGTACCATGGGCTTACCCTTATAGGTAAAAAGCTTCTGTTCTGCTGCCATTATACTCTCTCCTTTATATAAACAAATAGTTTGCATAATTATTTAGTTTATTCTACCACAAAAGTTTAAAATAGTAAAGTATTTTTTGATATGTTTCTTCTGCATATATTTTTACCCAAAAAACTATTGATAAATTTTGTGTATTGTGATATACTTATAGAGCTGTACCGGCCGGGGAGGTAGCGGTGCCCTGTATCCGCAATCCGCTAAAGCGGAGGTTATGTCCCCGATTGAGGCGTTTTTTCAGTACGGCTGGAGCATTTAAGTGGTGTTGACGGTTGGGTCTTGCGCAATATTGGCCCGTGAACCTTGTCAGGCGGGGAACCGAGCAGCAATAAGCGGTCTCCGGTATGTGCCGCGAGGGTGCCTGACCCGAGCTAACTGAATGATTTCCGCGTAATGAATAACGTCGATTTCGGGGCGTACAGTCTTATACACAAATCAAAATCATAAATTGGGATAAAACAACTTTGTTTTTATCCCTTTATTTAGATATAAAAGGAGGTATTTGCATGGAGCATCAAACTCTTTACAGAAAGTGGCGTCCAAAAACTTTTGATGATGTTGTAGGTCAGCAGCACGTGACACAAACCATTAAAAACGAAATAAAGAATAATGTATGCGGACATGCATTCCTCTTCTGCGGAACACGAGGTACAGGTAAAACCTCCACAGCAAGAATCCTCAGCAAAGCTGTAAACTGTGAAAATCCAGTTGACGGAAATCCCTGTAATAAGTGTGCTACCTGTCAGGGAATTGAAAACGGCAGTATAATGGATATTATCGAAATTGATGCTGCAAGCAACAGCGGTGTTGACAATATCCGTTCTCTTCGTGAAGAAGCGGCTTATACAGCCGCCGTTACAAAATACAAAGTATACATTATCGATGAAGTGCACGCACTCAGTAAGGATGCCTTCAATGCACTTCTGAAGCTTTTGGAAGAGCCTCCTGCTCACGTTAAATTTGTTCTTGCCACGACCGAGGCGAACAAGGTGTTGGGGACTATTTCTTCCCGTTGCCAATGCTTCGACTTTAAGAGAATTACGCCTGAGGATATTTACGGCAGACTTGAATACATCTGCAATGCTGAGGGCATTATGGCAGAGGACAAGGCTCTCCGCATGATTGCCCAGCACGCTGACGGCTCTCTCCGTGACGCATTAAGTGCACTTGAACCGTGTATTGCTGCCGGCAGAGAGATTGACACAGAATTTGTGGCAGACTTTCTGGGCAGGGCTGAAAACCATTCGGTGCTTGAACTGTGCCACTCAATAGGAAGAAATGATGCGGCAGGAGTAATAAGCTGCATTGATGACGTTTGTTCGAGAGGAAAGAACCTCTCCCCATTTATAGAAACACTTATCCGCGCAATGCGTGATATGCTCATTATTTCCGTTTCGGGACAATGCAAGAGTGATTTTGACGAAACTGAATATGAATCCCTCAAAGAAAGCAGTTTAAACTATTCTACTGAAAAGTTACTGTTTGCGATAAAGTCCCTTTCGGAAGCTGTTTCCACAGCAAGGTTTATGACAAACCCCAGAGTTGTTTTTGAGGCGGCTCTTATTAAGCTGTGTACAAAGAGCAACGACGGAAGCTATGATGCACTTCTCAGCAGAATTGCGGAGCTTGAAAAAAAGATTGAAAGCGGAAATATTTCCGTATCACCTGCAAAGGCAAAGCCCGTTCGGGAAGAGAAATCAGCTAAAAAAATTGAAGAGCCTGCTCCCGAACCGATTCCTGACCTCCCCCCAAGCGAATTTTTAAGCAAGATTAAAGGTGCGTGGCCTGAAATTATGACAGACCTGTCCCAGAGTATACTTCTCTACACTACGCTTATAAATGTCGAGCTTCGGGAAGAAAACGGCAAGCTCGCACTCACATTCCCCGACGACGGAGGAAGAGCAATGCAGGATATGGTGGCGGAGGGTATTGACCTCATAAACGGAGCAATCAAATCCCATACGGGACTTGACGTGCACACGGTAACAAGGTTACAGAGTGATTTTTCAACACTCAAAGCAAAAAAACGAGAACACGACCCTATGGAAGATATAATGAATTTACCAATAACCAACGTAGATTAAGAAAGGATGTTTCAAATATGGCAAGAGGCGGCGGATTCCCCCGTAATATGGGTATGGGCGGTATGGGCAATATGAATAATATGATTAAACAGGCCCAGAAAATGCAGGAAGAAATGTTAAAGGCACAGGAACAGCTTAATGAACAGGAGTTTGAAGCAAGCGTTGGCGGTGGTGCTGTATCCGTAAAGGCAAACGGAAGAAAAGAGCTTGTTGAACTTACCATTTCTCCCGATGCAGTTGACCCTGATGATGTTGAAATGCTTCAGGATATGATAGTGTCTGCGGTTAATGAGGTTCTCAGAAAGGCTGATGAAGCTCAGGCAAACAATCTTAAGGGACTTACTGGCGGTTTGAATATCCCCGGACTTTTTTAAAAGCGAGTTGAATTAAATGTATCCCGTATCATTACAGGAGCTTATAGACGAATTTAATAAACTTCCCGGCATTGGTCACAAAAGTGCAGTAAGGCTTGCGTTCCACGTGATGAATATGCCTGAGGAAAAAGTGCAGAAATTTATTAACGCTGTAAACAGAGCAAAAACAAGCGTGCATCTTTGCAGTAAGTGTCAGAATCTTACGGACAAGGATGTATGTGACATTTGTTCATCCGACAAGCGTGACACACATATCATTTGTGTTATGGAAAGTCCCAAGGATGTAACTGCTCTTGAAAAAACCAAGGAATACAACGGACTTTACCACGTTCTTCACGGGGCAATCTCCCCTATGGACGGAGTCGGTCCCGATGATATTAAGATTAAGGAGCTTATTTCCCGTCTTACCCCTGAGGTGACAGAGGTTATTATGGCAACAAACCCCACTGTTGAGGGCGAAGCCACGGCTATGTACATAGCAAGGCTCCTAAAACCGATGGGGATTACTGTTACACGAATTGCCCACGGAATCCCCGTAGGCGGCGACATTGAGTACGCCGACGAGGTTACATTAACAAGAGCAATTGAAGGCCGCCGTGAGATATAAAGGAAGCCCCGCACCCTTATTGGTTGCGGGGCTTTTGTTTATTTTGCATTTTCAAGAAGTGTTTCCAGTTCTTCTTTAGTATATTTATACACATTATCACAGAAGTGGCAGGTGATTTCGGCTTTGCCGTCTTCATTGATTATCTTTTCAAGCTCGTCTTTGCCAAGGCTTATCAGCGCACGGTCTGTACGGTCACGGGAGCAATCGCACTCATATTTAGTGGGAACATTGTCGAAATATTCAATTTCGTAATCTGAAAGAAGTTGTTCAACGATATCCTCAGGTTTTTTACCGTTAGAAAGCATTTCCGTAACAGACGAAATTGACTGAATAGTTCTTTCCACATTGTCAATATCCTCATCATATGCACCGGGAAGCACCTGCAGAATAAATCCGCCTGCCGCCTTGATGGTATAATCTACATCTACAAGCACGCCAAGGGCAACTGCTGTGGGAAGCTGTTCACTTGTTGCATAGTACTGTGTCAAATCCTCTGCAACCTCACCGTTAACGAGGGGAACTTGTCCTACATATGGTTCTTTAAGTCCAAGGTCACGGATAATTCCGAGCATACCGTCACGTCCAATTGCGCCGCCTACATCAAGCTTACCCTTATCATTAAGGGGCAAATCTACAAGGGGATTTCCTACGTAGCCCTTTACATTGGCATTTCCGTCACCTACAGCTACAACCTTACCAATAGGGCCGCCACCGTTTAACTGAATGGTCAGACTGTCATCAGCACTTTTGAGCATACTGCCCATAATTGCTGCTGCGGTAAGAGTCCTGCCGAGAGCTGCCGCTGCAGTGGGTGACATTTTGTGTATTTCCTGAGCGCGGTTACAAAGCTCAGTTGTATCAGCCGCTACCACACGGATAGCACCGTTTGAAGTTATTGCATTAACAATATAGTCCATATTACACACTCCAATACAGGTAAATCAAACAAGGGTTATGCCTTATTACGGCATAACCCTTGTAAATCGGCAAAACTAAAATTACTTAAGTTCAACCTTTGCGCCAACTTCTTCAAGCTGAGCCTTGATCTTTTC
>JAZUPX010000089.1:0-18535 GCA_045605405.1 Clostridia bacterium | reverse complement strand
TATGTTATTCCTTACTCCATGGGTCCTGTTGGCTCACCTTTCTCCAAGATTGGTGTAGAGCTTACAGACAGCATCTACGTTGTACTTAATATGGATATTATGACAAGAGTTGGCAACGATGTTCTCAAGGCTCTTGGTTCTGACGGTGATTTCGTTAAGTGTCTTCACGCTAAGAAAGACGTAAACCCCGACGAAAGATATATCGTACACTTCCCTCAGGACAACACAATTATGTCCGTTAACTCCGCATACGGCGGTAACGTACTTCTTGGTAAGAAGTGCTTTGCACTCAGAATTGCTTCCTATCAGGGTATGAAGGAAGGCTGGATGGCTGAACATATGCTTATCCTCGGTCTTGAAAATCCTCAGGGTGAAGTTAAGTACATCTGTGCTGCATTCCCCTCTGCTTGCGGTAAGACAAACCTCGCAATGCTTATTCCTCCGGAATATCTCAAGGAAAAGGGCTACAAGGTTTGGACAATCGGTGACGATATTGCTTGGCTCAGAATTGGTGAGGATGGCAGACTTTACGCTATCAACCCCGAAGCAGGTTTCTTCGGCGTTGCTCCCGGAACAAGCGAAAAGACAAACTTTAACGCACTTGCTGCAACAAAGAAGAACACAATCTTCACAAATGTTGCTATCAATAATGACGATATGACAGTTTGGTGGGAAGGACTTGACAAGAATCCTCCCGAAAACTGTACAGAATGGACAGGAAAGCAGGTTAACGGCAAGACCTATGAAGGTAACCTTGCTAACCCCAACTCCAGATTTACTGCTCCTGCAGTAAACTGCCCCTGCATTTCCAAGGAATTTGAGAATCCTCAGGGTGTTCCGATTAGTGCTATCGTATTCGGTGGCCGTCGCGCAAAGACTGCTCCCCTCGTATATCAGGCTCGCGACTGGAATCACGGTGTATTCGTAGGTGCTACAATGGCATCTGAAACAACTGCAGCAGCTACAGGTGCTGTTGGTGTTGTTCGTCGTGACCCCATGGCTATGAAGCCCTTCGTTGGTTACAATATGGCTGATTACTTTGCACACTGGATTGAAATGGGTGCAAAGATGGATGCTGACAAGGCTCCGAAGATCTTCCACGTTAACTGGTTCAGAAAAGATGATGAGGGTAACTTCATGTGGCCCGGATTCGGTGACAATATGCGTGTTCTTAACTGGATTGTTGACCGTTGCGATGGTAAGGTAGACGCAAAGGAAAGCGAAATCGGTTTCCTTCCTGAAATCAGCGACATCGATACAACAAATCTTGACATTTCCGAAGCTCAGCTCACTGAACTTCTCAGCGTAGACAAGGCTGTATGGATGGAAGATGTTCAGGATCAGGAGAAGTATTTTGCACAGTTTGGTGACAGACTTCCCAAGGGAATTAAGGGTGAACTTGAGACTCTTAAGAACAACTTAAAATAAGTTTAGAATAAAATAGAAGAATCCGCATAAATTTTGATGCGGATTCTTCTATTTTATTAAGTTTGTGTGGCAACAACAGGAGTTCCTGCCACTGTAGTTTATCATTAAATGAAGATGTTGTCAACAATATTTGCAATTATTTATTATTGCATTTTGTGTTCTTACTTTATTTCTCTAATGATAGTATAATAAGTAAGAGGAGTGATTGCAATGAATAATAAACCAAACAAATTTGTTGTTACACCTAAAACGGAAAAGTCCGTAACGGTAACAGTTCGTGTTGAAACGGAACTTCATAACTATATAGAGGAAATCTCCAGAAAAAGTGGACGGTCACGAAACGAACTTATAAATAAAGCACTGAAGTTTGCATTTGACAATTTAGAATTTGATGCAGATGAAAAATGAAAAGAGGAACAAAATCATCATTGATTTTGTTCCTCTTTTTGTGTGCCTTATTATTTGTGATAAACCTCATTATTATTAATCTTAAATGCTCTGTATATTTGTTCCTCCAGCATCAGTCTTGCTATTCTGTGGGGGAATGTCATCTTGCTCATACTCAGTTTAAGGTTTGCTCTTTGTTTAACTTCATCAGAAAGTCCGAGCGAGCCACCAATTATGAAATCGATAGTAGAGGACTGCATCTGAAAATCACGGATTTTTTCTGCCAGTTCCTCACTGGAAAGCTGTTTTCCCTCAATACACATTGCAACAACGATGTCACTTTTGCCGATTTTTTTAAGGATTTCCTCCCCCTCTTTCCTGAGAACAATCTGTTCTTCGGCAGGGGAGGCGTTGTCGGGAATGCTTCTGTCGGGCAGACACACCACATTAAACGAACAAAAACGGCTGAGTCGTTTTTCAAATTCAGCCGTTGCCTTTACAAAATAATCTTCTTTAATTTTCCCTACACAAATAATGTTAACTGTCATATCAATCAATAAGCTCCTCGCTCATACAGTATCGTTGTGCAATGTAAAGAGAAACCTCTTCTCCAATTTTAAAGCCCGTTGCCTCAATGCTGTTTGCAACTGTTTCATATGCCCTGCGTGGAGTGTTGTTGTCTGTACTCAAATGTCCGAGCATTATCTGACGGAGCTTACCCTCACGCACCAGTTTTGCACAAAGAGCACCGCACAGCTTGTTGGAAAGATGCCCGTGGTCGGAAAGAATCCTCTCCTTAAGGTGCATTGGGTATGGCCCGTTCTTAAGCATTACCTCGTCATGATTTGCCTCCAGCACAGCAATAGAACATGGGGAAAGCAAATCAAAGATATGCTTTGTCACCGTTCCCAAATCCGTTGCAACTGCGCCGTATTTTCCGTTTTTGGAGAAAATCAGTCCAATACTTTCTGCCGCATCGTGCGATGTAGAAAAGGGATGAAATTTAGTTCCGCAGATTTCAAATGGTACTTCCGCTGCAATGTAGCGTATCAGAGATGTGTCGATTTTCCCTATTGAGTTAATCATTGCTTTCCATGTGCCGAGGGTGGCATACACGGGAATTTTATATCTTCTGCACATAATTCCCACTCCGCTTATATGGTCAATATGCTCATGGGTTACGATAATTGCATCTATCTTTTCGGGTGAAATTCCTGCTTGTGCAAGCTCGTTTTCAGCCGCCTTTCCCGTCATTCCGCAGTCCACAAGAACTGCACACGAATCACTGCGTATCAATATTGAGTTTCCGCTGCTTCCCGAGGAAAGGGGGCATATTGATATTGTTGGGGTTGGAGGAGTGTTCATCTTAGTCTGCCTCGAAAATTCTTTCTATCTTAACACCTATTGAGCGCAAACGGCGTTCAATGTCGGAATAACCTCTGTCAATATAGTGGGGGGAGGCTATCTCCGTCACACCCTCAGCCGCGGCACCTGCAATAATAAGTGCAGCTCCTGCCCTCAGGTCAGTTGCAGTAACTTCCGCCCCGTGGAGAGTGGTTCCCGAAATATTTGCTCTCCTGCCGTTTATGGTAATGTCTGCTCCCATATTAAGAAGCTGGTCTATATATTGGAAACGGTTGTCCCATACGTTTTCGTCAACGGTACTTTTTCCACCTACGGTAGACAGAAGTGCCACCATCTGGGGCTGGAGATCGGTGGGGAAACCGGGATAGGGCATTGTCCTTACGGATGTTCCTTTAAGATTGCCGTCACGCTCAATACGGATAGAATCATCATATTCGGTAACATTCACGCCCATTTCTTCAAGCTTGGAGGTCAGGCAGTTCATATGTGTGGGGATAATATTCCTCACAAGGACTTCTCCGCCTGCCGCCGCGGCAAGAAGCATAAATGTACCTGCTTCAATCTGGTCGGGGATAATGCTGTATGTGCCGCCTTTCATTTCAGGAACTCCGTTTATGCGTATAACATCTGTTCCTGCACCGCGGACATTTGCTCCCATAGCGTTAAGAAAGTTTGCCACATCAACTATGTGCGGCTCTTTTGCGGCATTTTCAATCACTGTTCTGCCCTTGGCAAGAACTGCCGCAAGCATAATGTTTATTGTTGCACCTACGCTTACAGTATCAAGATAGATTGTTGTTCCTGTAAGCTGCCGAGCCTCGGTATATACAATTCCATCCTTTATTTCAACCGTTGCACCCATTGCACGAAAGCCTTTTTCGTGCAGGTCAATGGGACGTGTGCCAAAATTACAGCCGCCGGGAAGAGAAACCTCCGCACGTTTCATTCTGCCGAGTAGTGCACCCAGAAGATAGTAGCTTGCACGCATACGGCTTGCAAGCTCACAGGGAGCAATATGTGTTTTAAGTTTTGAAGAATCAACCTCAATTGTTGTATCATCTACATATGTAACTCTTGCACCGAGTTTAACAAGCATTTCTATAATCAATCTGACATCTTTAATGTCGGGAATATTTTCAATTCGGCATACACCGTTTACAAGCAGAGCCGCAGGAATAATTGCAACAGCCGCATTTTTTGCACCGCAAACAGCAATCTCACCGAAAAGCTGTTTTCCGCCTGTTATTTTCAGTTTTTCCAACAAAAACACCTCTTTTGTGCCAAATTATGACTTACTTATCAGTATGCTACAATATATTGTACACTAAACCTTAAAGAAATGCAATCCTTTTATTAAAATATTAGGATTGACAGAAAACTTGGAAATATGGTAAAATATTGTAGAAAAGATATATACCCAACCAAAAATATAGGGGAAGATGAAAATGGAATTAATAAAAATGTGTCTGATCCCGATGAGGAGTTTATTTCAGACAGTGGGAAATGCATTTCGAAGCAGCAATAAAGAAACTATTATATTTTCTTTACTTAATATAGCTGTTTTGTTTTTGCTGATTTTACTTTTTAAAATGTCGAAAAAAATGAAAAAGGAAAATCGGGAGAGCAAATTTTTTGACGAGCAGACGAAACTTTTCAACCGTAATGGCTTTATATTAAGGTTTAAATATGACATTTCCGATTTTTCGAGAACAAACTACCATCTTGCATATTTTATGATAGACGGTAACCGACTTCAGACCTATCACAATGGCATAGAATTTGGCGAGGTGGTAAGCCACATGGCAAAGGTTCTGAAGGAAAATACAGAAACCTATGAATTTGCTGCAAGAATTACTGAAAGCGGCTTTGCAATGGCACTGTGCGTGGATGACGAGATTGTTGCCACGAAGCGAGTGATTAAAATTATAGATGAGTTTTCTGCCTTGACCGACACAAATGGAAACCCTATGGGTGAGGTTTTTAAATCCTCTCTGTATCGGTTGGAGGAAAACGACCATAACTGTGAAATTCTGTTTTTCAACCTGCGCAGAAATTGTAACAGCATCTTAGGTAAGAACAAAAGCTATGTCTATTGTGACAGTGAGAATATGAACAATGTTCAGGTGGAAAAGCAAAAGACTGAAGAAATACGAAACGCCCTCAGAAGAGGAGAATTTAAGCTTTATGTTCAGTTTATTGTAGATAACAAAACAAAGAAAATAGTTTCGGGGGAAGCTCTTTCCAGATGGGAAAACCCTTATACGGGTATTCAGCTTCCGGGAGCATATCTTGGTACAATGATGAATTCGGGTATAATTACCGAATTTGATTATTATATGTTCGAGAAAGTTTGTCAGCGACTTCAAGAGTGGGGAAGCACCTCACTTAAAGAGCTTTCGCTTTCCTGCAATTTTACAAGAATCACCATTTCCGAAAAGGATTTTGTGGAAAAAATTTCAAAAATTGCCGAAAAGTACGAGTTTGACAGAAAAAAACTAATTATGGAAATCACGGAGGAAACGCTTGAAAAAAATCGGGAAACCGCACTTAACAATATGCGTGAGTGTAAAAAACTTGGTTTCTCAATTGCTCTGGACGATTTTTGCAGCGGATTCACATCTCCTTTGAATTTGTGTGAATATCCCATAGATATTGTTAAAATCGACCGTGAGATTTTATTGAATATACAGCACAAAAAAGGGAAAGACCTCTTTAAAGGGCTTGTTGCTCTGGGGCACAGCCTTGAACTGAAAATTGTCTGTGAAGGTGTAGAAACTGAAAATCAGTATGATTATGTAAATTCTACCCCTTGTGACTACATTCAGGGCTGGTATTTCTCCAAAGCTATTCCCGCAAGAAACAGTGAGGATTTTGTGAGAAATTTCTCAGGTTAATCTATAAAACATCCATTACGGAAGAAGTGACAAAATGATTAGTACTAAAAAATCACGTCGTATAAGAAACAGAATTATACTGACTGTAATTACGGTTGTATTTCTTTTTTCAATATTTGTCGCTGTGGTGAATTATTCCTACGGCAAAGCAAAGCAAAACGGATTTGAAAATCTTCATTTACAAACCAAGGAGGTAAAAGAAGATTTAGAATTGCAGATGGTTTCAGACACGGAAAATCTTCAGACTATGGCGAGGTTTGCTGCAAAGCTTCACTCAAACGGGGAGGATATGAACATTATGCTCAAATCCTTCAAATCCATCGGTCTTATTGAAGAAGTAGGCATTCTTCTTCCGAATAATTCCTTTATCACCCGTGCCGGAACATTCCCAACGGTAAACGGGATAAATTTTGAAGAAGAGACAAAAAAAGTTCCTTACGTCAGCGGTGTAGTAAATGATGTTACCCTGCAGGACAAGAAAATTGTGCGAAGTGCTGTACCGATTGTTTCCGAAAATGGATTAACAGTTGGTATTCTGTACGGACGCATAAATATTGAAACCCTTGAAAAGAGGCTTTTGGAAAATGCATCAACCCAGGGGGTTCAGATATTTGTTGTTGAGAGGGGCAACGGGAACTTTATCATAAATACAATTGACAGCAGCTTTGGAAATGTTTCTCTCCTTGAAACGAGAACGTTTGTCGAAGACTATTCTTTTGAGGATTTCCGTGATATGGCATTGGCAGGGGTTCCGGGATATACGGCATTTGTGTCCCAGATTATGAAAGACACGACACTATATCTTCATCATTCCCCCTTAACAATCGGTGACTGGCAGATTATGCTGGCAGAGCCGGAGGAAAATGTTTTTACTGATGCTAGAAACACAGGAAGAACAATGGCGGTTATGTTTTCTCTGATTGTTGTTATTATGGGTGCATATCTGTTGCTTATCTTTTCAGGAGAGCAAAAAGAAGGCAAAATGAATATGTGTGCATCCAAAATCAGAAAGATTCTTTTGGGTATAAACACTCAGGAAAAAGGTATTAGAAATGCTCTTGAAAATGTGGCACGCTTTTCATCCTCACGCTCGGCATTTTTTGCAGATACTGACGGAGATGATTATAATTACATAGCGCCTGAGGCGAAAGCTTCTGCTCTTTCAACAGAAGATAGGGCATATGTCATCTCAAGACTGCTTAACAGTGCACAAAAAAATCACAATGAAAAAGGCACGAATGTAATTCTTGAAACTATTGTGGCAGACAATTCTGCGACGGAAGCATCCCGTGAATTTTATGAACTGCTGAAAAAGTCAAAAATCAGGAAAATTGTATTTGCAGGTGTAGTAAATAGAAAAAACCATATTAGTGTTTTAGGCTGTATAAACCCAAGGAAGGCTTCCGTTGCACAACTTCTTTTGGAAGATATTTCCGTTTGCTTCTCTATGGCAATTTACAACAAAAAATATCTGAACAAAACTGAACTTGTTGCATCAACAGACTCTTTGACAGGGCTTTACAACCGTATGGCGTACAAAACCGATTTACTTAAATTCGACGAAAAACATTCTGAGGATTTCTCCTGTATATATATGGACGTTAACGAACTTCATGTTATAAACAATAAATACGGCCATGCGACCGGTGACGGAATGCTTCTTTACATAGCAGATTCCATCAGAGAGACATTTGCTGAAAGCTCTGTTTACCGCATAGGCGGTGACGAGTTCCTTGTGTTTACAGAAAACATTCCCAAAGAAGAAGTTGAGAAAAAAATAGCAGAGCTGACCGAAAAAACAGAAAAGATGAACTATCATATTTCTATCGGAATGGATTTTTGCAAGTATAACACCGATACGGAACTGTTGGTGAATAACGCTGAAAAGCGCATGTATGAAGAGAAAGCAAGATACTACCAGAACAAGAAATACCGTACTGTAAAGACCGAGAGCGGAATGGGTATAGACCGTATCTCTACTGGAATACGGGAGTTTGATGCTCTTTTATCTGTTCTCAGCAATCGCTATCACGGAATATATTGTGTGTCTCTTGAAAGCGGAATGGCACGCAGAATTTTGATGCCCGAATATCTCAACCAATTTTCTCAGGAAAATGATTCGTTCAAGGATGCTTTTGTATATTATGTGCGTGAAATGGTTAATTCTGACTATCAACGTGCGATGCTTAGTTTCCTTAACTATGACATTATAGGAAAACAGTTGGAGGAAGGCAGAATTCCTTCAATTGAGTATGTAAAAGTGAATGGTGAAAAGGTGGTTTTGAGTGTTTACGGACTGCCTGACAAAGACAAAAATAATTCGGAAACACTGTGGGTATTTGAAAATATGGATTGACCTGTATAGGGCGTAAAACTTGGGTTTTACGCCCTGATTTTTTGCATTTGTAGGAATTTAAATTCATATATTGCGGACAATAGGTACAGGAAGTGATTTATATGGATTTTGTAAAAGTTATTCTTACCTCATTATTATCTGCTGTTTCTTTGTTTTTAATTGCAAAAATTCTTGGACATAAGCAAATGGCACAGCTCGATTTCTTTGATTATGTTACGGGTATAACCATAGGTTCCATTGCCGCCGAGCTTGCGACCGAGCTTGAATCTCCATCCAAACCGCTTATAGCAATGGTTGTTTATGGGGCAGTTGCATACTCTCTTACAATAATAGCTCATAAATTACCCAAAGCACGTAAATTTATAAACGGAACTCCGACTATTGTTATGGATGGAGGCAAACTGTATCGAAAAAATATGAAGAAAGCCAAGCTTGAGCTTTCTGAATTTATGGTGATGTGTCGTCAAGAAGGATATTTCGACATAAACGATATTGAAACAGCCATTTTTGAATATAACGGAAGACTCACAATTCTCCCCAAAAGTAAAAAAAGACCCCTCAATCCCGAAGATATGAATATATCTCCGGAAAAAGAGACAATCCATGCTGAGATTATTATGGATGGACAAATTCTTCACGAAAATCTAAAAAGAATGGGATTTAATTTGGAATGGCTTAAAAAACAGATGAAAGCTCAGCGGTATGAAAGCCCAAGGGAAATTTTCCTCGGGATATGTGACCAAAATAATAAGCTTACCTTGTTTCCCGTGGAGTAGAAAAAGTTCTTCTCAAAACAAAAAAGGCCTCACTATCGTGAAGCCTTTTTTAGTTTTGGTCGGAGTGACAGGACACAGCCGCTACGCGTCTTAACTGCTCGATGACCGCTACGCAAGCTCGCAGTACCCATCTCGCATCAACTTCACTAAAAACGATTATCAATCGTTTTCTTAACGTTCGTTGCCTTCTTAAGGTTCAAGTCCTTTGGATTTAACAAAAAAAGAGAAGAAACCCTACTTTATAGAACTTCTTCTCTTTTTTGGTGCGAGTGTTCTTATAGGATTTACTCACCAATGCCGTAAAATCAAGGGATTTAGATAGCTAAAATAAGCACTTATCCTCTAAAAATATAAAATCATATGTATTCCTTTCAAACATAGTCTTAATAAATATTTGAAATATTTAACAATTCAAATATAATTTATTGGAATTATTGGCAATTAACAAATATAAGTCTTGTGTTGTGACATTATTTATGCTATAATTATTCTGTATTAATTTACATATTTTGTTATTTATGAACAAAGGAGGTTGTTGCAACATGACGGAGGCTGAAAAAATTGCACTGTTAAATACGGCTAAAGAGTTATTTAGAGATTCCTTTGCTGCAAATCATTATAAGAATACGAAAAAATTGGACAAAGTAAAAAGCTTTAATGTTAATCCGTTCTTATTTAAATATCTCACTAAATTTGCATTTGGTGAAGATACTCCAGAGAATCGAGCAAAAGCATTATTATATCCGAGAGCATTTGGTACATCAATAAACACTGGATTTGGGAGTTTTGTTCAAAAATTTTGCAACGAACTTCGCGAATCTTATCCATCTACAACTGCCGGAATGGATATTGAATTTATTGATGCAATTGATAATAGACGAAAGTATTGCCAATTAAAAGCTGGACCTAACACGATTAATAAAGATGACATAAAAACAATCAAGGATCATTTTAGAGGTGCAATTAATCTTGGAAGAACAAACGGAACAGCAATTGCATCGATGGATTGTATAGTAGGTGTATGTTATGGAACACGTGAAGAATTAAGTACATTCTACAAAGAAATTGATGAAGATTATCCTGTTTTAATTGGAGATGAGTTTTGGACGCGATTAACAGGAGATAATCATTTTTACGAGGATTTAATCAATGCTTTTGCCGAGGTTGCTGATGATGTTAATGCAACAGAAATGGTAGAGGAAACCGTACAGAAGTTGGCACGAAATATTGAAGAAACTACAGAAGAAGATTGAAAGAAAAAGGAACGTTTATACGTTCCTTTTTCTGTGTTCTAATATTGATTTTTTTAGTTGAACGCCTATTCTACGTGATAATTCAACGGGAACGGCATTACCGATTTGTTTATATTGATCCGAGATACTTCCAGCAAACTGCCAATAATCAGGAAATGATTGAATTCTAGCATATTCACGTACAGTAAAAGGTCTAACTTCATCTGGATGACAACGGTCGGTTTGTTTTTGTGAGGGACTGCATGTAAGAGTTAGACATGGCTCATCCCAAGAAATGCGTCGAGCCATACCGCGGCGTCCTCCACCACTATAGTAAGATTTTCCCATATATGCTCTGGCAATATCATCTGGTAAATCAACCCAACAACCGCCGGGTGGAACGAGTTCGAAAACAGCTTTTTTCTTAGCACTGTATTCCTCTCCTATGGAAAGTGGACAATCTTTAAGAGCGGTGCGCAATGTAGTCCACTTTTTACTAGGAGTTGGGTATTCAAAATGAATGTGGTTAACCAAGTCGTTACGTATACCGACAATAACAATTCGCTCTCGCTTTTGTCCTACTCCATAGTAGCAGGCGTTTAAAACTTTTTTTCTATCATCAATCGTATATCCTAAACTTTCAAATACAGAAATGATAGTTTCTAATGTGCGTCCATTATCATGACTTGCTAATCCTCTTACGTTTTCAGCCCAAAACATTTTAGGCTGGACTTCTTGAATACATCTAGCAAACTCATGGAAAAGTGTACCGCGAGTATCTTCAAATCCCATTTTTTTACCGGCATAGCTAAAAGCTTGACAAGGGAAACCTCCTGTTACAATATCAACTTTTCCTTTATATTCATGAAAACTAACATTATGTATATCATCACAGACAATATTCCAATTTGGTCTATTAGTACGTAAAGTTTCGCAACAAGCTTTATCAAATTCAACATATTTAAGAGTTTTAATTCCAGCTTGTTCAAGACCAAGAGCCAATCCGCCGGCTCCAGCAAAAAGTTCGATAGCGGTTACATCTTCCGGAAGAATATTCATGGAGACAGGAAGTGCGGCACTATCTGTTGGTGTAACTATAATATCATCTGGAACAATGCCAAGTGCATTGCATAGATCGATTACCTTAGACTTAAAAGGGTTGTAGTTATTTGAGAGCATTAATGATAATTGATTCTTAGAAATACCAACTATATCGGATAATTCTGTAAAAGTTTTGATACCGCGAGAACACATTGCTTCTTGGATTTTCAATCTTGATATTTGCAATCTAATCACCTCTGTATAAAAATCATAACATATAATAACCCAAATGTCAATATAAAATCATAACTTTCCAGAACCCAAAGTTGCTATTTATTTGCAATTATTATGTTGCGATTAAACAGAAGAAGTGCGTATTAATGAAAAGAAAATGTTTTTGGAAGATATATAATATAGGATCTATATTACGTTTAATTTCAATTTAAACCATAATTTGATAAGTGGTTATTTTGCTTTAAACGTTGAGAATAAAGATTAGTTTGATGGAGTAAAAGGAGTTGTTTAATTACGATTTTTTATATGGTAAAATATTCTCATAAAAGAAAGGGGATGTTTTACTATGCCGAAAAAATATTCTGATGAATTTAAAAAACAGGTTATAGCGTATTATGATAAACAACATACAATTATACAAACAGCAGAAAAGTATAATGTTGCACCATCATCTGTAGCTCGTTGGATAAACGATTATACCTTAAGAGGTTCTTTAGAAGAATCGTTTACTTTGTCTGATTTCAAAACACTGAAGCGAAAACATGAAAGAACCTCACATTTATTAGAGATTATCAAACTCACGAAGCTGTTAGATGAGGTAGAACTACAAAGAAAGCTAAGAATACTTGCCAACTTATATGAAAAGACCGAACTCTATAGTGTTCGTGAATTATGTGAAGCTCTTAGTGTTGATAGAGGTACATTCTACAATCATATTTTCAGAAAAGCGGACAGAAGTAAATATTTAGAAGAGCAAGCACAATTGATGATTAAAGTTCAGCAGATATTTGATGAGGCTCAACAGCGATATGGAGCAGCTAAAATTTGTGCAGTTTTGGCTGAAAATGGTATAAATGTTGGAAAACGCCGAGTTAAAAGGATTATGGATGAACTTGGACTTGAAAGTGTTCAACGTGGGGCAAAAAGTAGCTATAAAAAGGAACAGGAAAGGATGAAAAGAAATATATTAAACAGAGAATTCAAAGCGGAACGAATAAACGAAAAATGGGTTAGTGATATTACATATTTTAAACTAAAAAACTATCCGGTTTATTTGTGTGTAATATTGGATTTGTTTTCACGAAAAGTTGTGGGATATAAAGTCTCGAAAAAGTGTAGCACTAATCTGGTCACTGCAACATTCAAGCAAGCATTTGAAAATCGAGGCTGTCCGCAAGAACTAATGTTCCATAGTGACAGGGGTGGTCAATATATTTCAGACACATTCAGAACACTACTGCGCGACTGTAAAGTTACACAATCTTTTTCAAATTCCAGAAGACCTCATGACAATGCAGTAATGGAATCATTTTTTTCTAGTTTCAAAAAAGAAGAGGCATATAGGAGAAATTATTGTTCTGAAAACGAATTTAAAAAATCAGTTGATGAGTACATAGCGTTCTACAACGAAATACGTCCGCATAGCACACTAGCTTTCAAAACGCCAAGCAGATTTGAAGAAGTTTATGGCAAGGTTTAATGAAAATACGTTGTTGATATTCGAATACTCTTTAATTTTTTTTATTTTGTTTTTTGGTTTTTTCAAAAAATTAATTTTAGTGTTGAAAATAAGAATATAAGTAATAATGCGGATTTGAGAATAGAAAAAATGTCGGGTTTCGAAAAAAAGTTCGAAAACCGACACCTAATCAAATGGTCGGAGTGACAGGACTTGAACCTGCGGCATCCTGCTCCCAAAGCAGGCGCGCTACCAGCTGCGCTACACCCCGTAATGTAATATCAAGTTGTTTTTATCAACATTGTGAATTATAATATAATTTATGTGAAATTGCAAGAGAATTTTAAAACAAATTATTTTTATTTTAAGAGTTTAACAATCCTGAAACAAATTTTTCAAAAATTTGTTTCAGGATTTCTTTTTTAGTTCACAAAATATTGTATCTCCAAGCCCAGTATTTTCCATATTTAGATAGTAATGTAAAAAAGTAAAAAAACTCAAAAAAATTTTAAAAAAGTATTGAAATCACAGCAAATATATAGTAAAATATACTCAAAGTGTAGGAAAGTGCACGAAAGTGCAATAAAGTGGAGGTGATTTGGATGTTCGTAGGCGAGTACTCACACAATATTGATGCCAAGGGAAGAGTAATTATCCCTGCAAAATTTAGAGAACAGCTTGGCGAACAATTCATGATTACCAAGGGCTTTGAGGGCTGTCTGTTTGTATATCCGATGGATGTGTGGGAAGAGCTTGCTGATAATCTTGCAAAGCTTCCCTCTAATCAGAAGAGTGCCCGTTTCCTACAGAGAACATTCCTTTCCGGTGCCGCAGAGGGCGAACCGGACAAGCAGGGCAAGGTGCTTATTACACCCCCTCATCGTGAATATGCGGCTCTTACAAAAGAGGTTGTCATAATCGGTGTCAGCAAGCGTGTTGAAATCTGGGATGCACAGCGTTGGATGGAATATTCTCAGAGTGAAGAAGAGATGACTGTTGAGGAAGCTGCAGAAAGTCTGGAAGAAATCAGCTTCTGATAGGAGGAAGCATTGTGGAATTCAACCATATTACTGTGCTTTTAAAAGAAACCGTGGATAGCATAGATGTTAAACCGGATGGAATATATGCCGATTTTACATTGGGCGGTGGCGGACATACATCTCTGATTTTGGAGCGTGGCGGACAAGTTATCGGAATAGACCGTGATGAAATTGCCATAAAAAATGCAAATGAGCGTTTCAAGGGACAAAATTTCACCGCAGTACACGATAATTTTTCCAATATAAAAAATATAGCAAAAAACCTTGGAATAGAAAAATTTGACGGAATCATAGCGGATTTAGGTGTATCGTCGCCTCAGCTTGACGATGCAGAGAGGGGCTTTTCCTATATGCAGGACGCGCCACTGGACATGCGTATGGATAGTCGCGACAGCCTTACCGCAAAGGATATAGTAAACACTTATTCGTCAGAAGAGCTTTTTAAGATAATCTCCACATACGGAGAGGAACGTTGGGCAAGCAGGATAGTTGATTTTATTGTTGAAAGAAGAAAAACAGCACCTATAGAAACAACTTTTGAGCTTGTAGATATTATAAAAGCGGCAATCCCCCTTTCGGCAAGAAAGGACGGACCCCATCCTGCGAAACGAACATTTCAGGCTATAAGGATTGAAGTCAACGGAGAGCTTAAAATATTGGAACAGGCAATAAGAGATGGGGCAGAGCTTCTTAAAAAGGGTGGCAAGATGGGAATAATCACATTCCACTCACTTGAAGACAGAATTGTAAAAACAACTTTCGGCTCATTGGAGAAAGGCTGTACCTGCCCGAAAGACTTTCCTGTATGTGTTTGCGGAAACAAGCCTTCCGTAAAGAGTATTACACGGAAACCCATAGTTCCCTCTGAACAAGAGCTTGACGAAAACCCGCGTGCGAGAAGCAGTAAATTAAGAGCTGTGGAAAAAATAATCTGACAGGAGCGTATCGATGTATACAGATGGTTCAAGTGCATTAAAAACTGAATACTACACATCAGATGTTCCCCTAAAAAAATCTGCAGGGAAGAAAATCGCCCAAAGGACAAGCACTAAGCTGTCACATAAAAAGGCGCTAAAGATGAAAAAACGCATTGTAAAAGCAATCCTGGTTGCGTTTGCATTATCATTTGTAGTTCTTCTCAGATATGCGACAATTACTGCACAGTACAATAAGCTTTCGGCTTCTAAAGAAAACCTCGAGCTTATAAGTGCAAAGGTTGTTGAACAGCAGGTAAAGGCGGAAGGTAACCTTGACCCGAAGAAAATTGAACAGGAAGCACAGCGCCTTGGTCTTAAGCCTCCTGCAAAAAGTCAGATACAATATATTGCGCTTGGAAATACTGACAACGGAGAAGTTTTAAAGGTTGAGGAAAAAAGTACATTCAGCGCATTTATAAATCGTATATCGGGAATACTGGAATACTTATATTAATATAATAAAGGGAAGTGGCAACAGGACTTTTTTGCCAAATCCCTTTTTGCATTTATAAAAAAGGAGTGAAATCATGCCGACAAGAGCTATAAAAAAACGAATGAAATTAATAACGCTTTTTTTCCTTGTAGGCGTGCTGGTGCTTCTGATAAGGCTTGCGTGGATACAGTTTGTTCGCGGTGAAGAATACAGCAGAATGGCGGCTGAACAGCAGACTCGTGATAGTGTAATCAGTGCAAAGCGCGGCTCTATTTATGACCGCAATTTGAAAATTCTCGCGCAGAGTGCATCTGCCGAAAGAGTAACCCTTAATCCTCAGGAAATAGCAAAAAGCAAGAATGAAGAAGAGGTTGTAAGCGCTCTTGTAAAAATCCTGGGTGTAGATGAGATGAATTTAAGAAAACAGATTTCCCGTACAAACAGACAGTCGGTGGTTGTTGCAAAGCAGGTTGAAAAAAGTGTTGCCGACCTTATCAGAAACGAGAAGCTTTCGGGAGTCTATTTTGAAGAGGATTCCAAGCGTTACTATCCCTATGGCTCGCTTGCAGCACAGGTTATCGGATTTACGGGAAGTGACAATCAGGGACTTGAAGGACTTGAAAATGTTCTTGATGAACAGCTTCGAGGTGTTGACGGCAGAATCGTTGCAGCAAAGGACGTTGCAAACAACGAAATGCCATTTAAATATGAAAATTACATTGAGCCTCAGGACGGCAAGGGTGTTGTTCTGACAATCGATGAGACTATACAAAGATATACGGAAAAGCATCTCCAACAGGCATACGAGGAAAATCTTCTGGGAAACGGCGGTGCCGCTATTGTTATGGACCCCAATACGGGAGAAATACTTGCTATGGCAGTAGTTCCCACCTATGACCTGAACGCACCCCGTGTGATAACAGACCAGCTTCTTTTGGAGCAGCTTGATGCTCTTGAACTTGAGGGTGAAGCTTATACGGAAGCCTATAACAAGGCTGTTACAAAAATGTGGCGTAACAAAGCTGTTGTAGACTCTTACGAGCCGGGTTCGACCTTTAAAACAATAGTTGCGGCGGCGGCTCTTGTAGAGGGTGTTGCTTCTCCGCCCGACGTATTCTCCTCCTCAGGTGGAAGACAGGTGGCAAACCGCAGTATCCATTGCTGGCAGCACGCTGGACACGGAGAAGAGACCTTTGCACAGGGACTTATGAATTCCTGCAACCCTTTTGTAATGGAGCTTGCTTCGAGAATGGGTGCAACAACTTTCCAAAAATATTATAAAGCCTTTGGACTTACGGAAAAGACCGGCTTTACAATCCCCGGTGAATCTGCCGGAACATTCCATCAAAAGCTTGGTGTTGTTGACTTGGCAACATCATCTTTCGGGCAGACCTTTACAATCACTCCACTGCAGCTTATAAGTGCCGTTTCAGCCGTTGTAAACGGCGGAAACCTTATGAAGCCCCGTATAATAAAAGCATATACCGATGCAGAGGGAAATGTAATTGAAACATTCGACCCCGAGCTTGTCCGCAATGTGATTTCCAGAGAAACCAGTGTACAGATGCGTGGTATGATGGAACGCGTTGTAGCAGAGGGAACAGGTAAGGGCGGATATGTTGCAGGTTTCCGTATCGGCGGAAAAACAGGCACAAGTGAAAAGCTTCCCAGAGGAAGCGGAGAATACATTGCATCTTTTATAGGTGTAGCACCTGCCGACAACCCTCAACTTGTATGTCTTCTGCTTCTTGACGAGCCTCATGCAGGAGCAACAGGCGGCGGTGCAATTGCGGCACCTGCGGTAGGAAGAATTTTCGAAGACGTTCTTCCTTACCTTGGATATGCTCCTCAGCCCACGGAGGAAAACAAGGATAAGATATCTGTAACAGTACCTAATATTAACGGACTTACTGTACAGGAAGCCCTTGTAAAGCTCGACAATCTGGGACTTAAAATAAATCCCAAGGGCAACGGAGAAAAGATTACAAATCAGATTCCTGCTGCAGGAACAAAGCTTCATAAAGGCGGCGTTGTAATTGCATACACCCAGAAAGAAGAAACACAGGGAACAGCAATTGTTCCCGAGGTTATAGGGATGAACTATGCAAATGCAAAGGCAACTATCGAAAATGCAGGGCTCAGCATGGAACTTGATGCTGCAAACAGCGGAACCATTCCTGCTGATTATATAGCAGTAAGTCAAAGCCCCAAGGCAAAATCCGAAGTTGCGGCAGGAACAAAAATTTATGTAAAGTTTGTTAAGAGGGAAGAGAATTGACGGAGGTGCATAATGACATTAAAAGAACTCGTTAAAAATATTGAATGTGAAATTTTCGGAAACTCAGAGCTTGAAATAAAGGGCATAGCATACGATTCCAGAAAGGTTCAGGACGGCTATCTCTTTATAGCAATTAAGGGCTTTGAAACCGATGGACATAAATATATTGACAGTGCAATAAAAAACGGTGCCGTTGCAGTTTTAGGTGAGGATGATATTGACTGCGGATGCACCTATGTAAAGGCAAAAGACTCAAGAAAGGCATTGGCTCTTACAAGTGCGGAGTATTTTGACCATCCTGAAAAGAAGCTTAAAATAATCGGCCTTACAGGTACAAACGGTAAGACCACTACAACATATCTTATCAGGCAAATTCTGATGCTCAAGGGTTTAAGATGTGACCTTATCGGCACAAATCAGATAATAATCGGTGACTGCATCACAGAAAGCAGCCGTACAACACCCGAGTCCTTTGACCTTTTTGAAATTTTCTACAAAATGGTGCAAAGCGGAGGTGAATATGTGGTGATGGAGGTTTCGAGTCATTCTCTCGAGCTTGACAGAGTGTACGGTGTAACCTTTGAAACGGCAGTTTTAACAAATATCACACAAGACCATCTCGATTTCCACAAAAC
>JAZUPX010000088.1:0-3443 GCA_045605405.1 Clostridia bacterium | reverse complement strand
TTACTTTTTGGACCGTGTTACAAATAAAACCTTTGAGCTTGAAAACAATAAATTGTCTGTTTACAACGGCAATTATTCAACATATGTAAAGCTTAAGGAGGAACGTGAAAAAACAATTTTGCGTAACTATGAAAATACAACAAGGGAAATTCAACGCATAGAAGGTATTATAGAACAGCAAAAACGCTGGAACAGAGAGCGAAATATCCGCACGGCGGAGCATAAGCAGAAAAGTATTGACAGACTTGAGGCAACTCTTGAAAAGCCTGAAGAGGATACTTCTAAAATAAAGTTTCGATTTGTCCCCGAAAGGAAAAGCGGAAACGACGTATTGAAAGTTACGGGACTAAGTAAATCCTACGGGGAAAAACAACTTTTCCGTGATGTAAACTTTGAAATAAAAAGAGGGGAGAGAGTATTTCTTTTAGGCCCTAACGGATGCGGAAAATCAACCCTCTATAAAATGATAAAGGGAACTTTGGCAACTCCCGAAGACAGCGTGCTTTTCGGCACTAATGTAGATTGTGCTTACTACGACCAGGACAGAAGTGACATACACAGCGGTAAGGATGTGGAGACAGAGCTTTGGGATGCATATCCCAAAATGGACAGAACGCAAATCCGAAGTGCCCTTGCGGCATTTTTGTTCCGCGGTGAAGATGTCTTTAAAATGACAGACACCCTTTCGGGGGGAGAAAAGGCTCGTATTTCCCTCCTTGAAATAATGCTTACGGGAGCGAATTTCCTGCTTCTTGACGAGCCGACAAACCATCTTGACATCCGTTCAAAAGAGGCACTTGAAGATGCAATTGCCAATTTTGAGGGGACTGTATTTATCATAAGCCACGACCGTTACCTTATAAATAAAATGGCGGACAAGATTCTTGCCTTTGAAAACGGCACGGTAAACTCTTATAATATGAATTACGATGACTATGTAAATAAAATTGTGACAAACGCAGTTTCAGATACCCCCAAGGAGGAAAAAACGAAAAAAGCGCCTAATGATTACCAGAAACAAAAACAGCTCCAGAGTAACCGCAGGAAGCTTGAGGGCAGAATAAAACGAACAGAGGAAGCAATTTCACTGTGCGAGGCGGAAATTGAAAAGATTAATGAGGAAATTAACTCTGCAGGAAGCGACTACGAAAAAATAACGGAATTAAGTGCCAGACTCTCAGAAAAGGAAACAGAGCAGGAAAACCTTATGGAAGAATGGGAAAATCTCAGTACGGAGCTTGAAGAACTATGAAGATTTTTATAGATGCTGATGGATGCCCCGTAGTAAACGAAACCGTTTCTTTGTGCCGTGAATATAAAAAAGAGTGTATAATAATATGCGACACATCCCACCAAATTGAAAAAGACGGTGCACGGACAATTGTCGTGGAAAAGGGGAACGACAGTGCTGATTTTAAGCTTGTCAATCTTCTTTCCAAGAGCGATGTTGCCGTAACTCAGGACTACGCACTTGCGGCAATGGGACTTTCCCGTGGGGCAAGAATCATAAATCAGAACGGCTTGGAATATACTAATGCAAACATTGATTCCCTTTTAATGAGCAGATTCATAGCAAAGAAGATACGCAATGCAGGAGGTAGGCTGAAAGGCCCGTCAAAACGCACAAAAGAACAAACGGACAGCTTTATAAAAAAACTCAGAGAAATACTGGAGGAGACAGAATGAAGATTATAGCTGCGACAAAAAATAAAAATAAACTCCGTGAATTTGGAGAGATTTTAAAAGATTTTGAAATTATAAGTCAGGAGGAAGCAGGGGTAGATATTGATGTTGAAGAAACGGGGACTACCTTTGAGGAAAATTCCTATCTTAAAGCAAAGGCAATATATGATATAACGGGAATAACCACTATTGCCGACGACAGCGGACTTTGTGTAGATGCCTTAAATGGTGAGCCTGGGGTTTACAGTGCACGTTACGGCGGAGAGGGATATGATGACAAGGGAAGAGTACAGCTTCTGCTGAAAAATATGAAAAATGTCCCCGGCGAAGAAAGAACAGCCCGTTTCGTTTGTGTAATAACTCTTGTCGGTGATGAAGGTGTATTGACTGCCCGTGGAGAATGCGAGGGAAGGATAGATTACGAGCCAAAAGGAGAAAACGGCTTCGGTTATGACCCCGTATTTTATGTTGACAGATTTGAAAAAACCTTGGCAGAGGTTACTCCTGAGGAAAAAAATTCAATCAGCCACCGCGGAAAAGCACTTAAAATTTTTGCAGAAAAGCTTAGTAAAAAGGAATATAATTAAAAACAAGGTGTCACTTGAAAGTGACACCCTGCTGTTACAAAATTATCCTCGGCGAAGTGTTAGCAACAACCACAGTCATTACCATTACCATTGCCATTGCCGCAGATGCAGTTAAGGATAACTACGATAACGATTATCCAGAGAATCCATTCGCAACCGCAACCATTGTTGTTATTTCCAAAGCACATAAAAGTAGCTCCTTTCAATTTTGAAAAATAATCTATATTAAGTAGGTCGCCCTACAATAACAGATTATGTCGCATGCCAAGAATTTGTTTCTTAAATTTGTGTTTATTTCTAAAAAAATGAGAAATAATAGGCATATACTTGAAAAAGAAAGGATTTTTAAAATGAACAAACTTATTTGCTTAATGGTAGCGGCTCTTATGGTTGTTTTCACAGCCTGCACAAACAACAACGCGGATGACAACAAAACCGATACACCAAACGGTATGGTACAGGATGGTGACGGTATCATTGATGAAAACGGTGATGACAACATCGTTGATGATGCCGCAGACGGTGCCAACGATATCGTAGACGGAGCAACAGATGTTGTTGACGATGCAGCGAATGGTGTGGAAAACGCCGTAGATGATATGACCGACGGCAACAAGAATAATAACAATAATAAGTAAAAAACGCAGGGGATTTCCCTGCATTACATATATGGAAAGGGAAACGGAATATGATAAAGACCAAAATAAAAAAAGGCATAACACTCTACTCAGTAAGGGATGAAAAATTTAAAGCATTCAGAGCAACTGTGCTTATACACCGTCCTCTTTCAAGGGAGGAGTCAACATATAATACCTTGACTGCTGCAGTAATGAGAATGCAAAGTAAAAACTTTCCCGATGCACAGAGAATTTCGGAGGAGCTAGAAAATCTCTACGGCGGAGGTCTTATTGCCCGTGCATCCAAATACGGTGAAAGACAGATAATAAAGATAGGTATACAATCGGTCAGTGATGCTTCTTTGGGAACAAAAGGTAACTTTAACCGTGCAATGGAGCTCCTTTACGACATTGTTTTTAATGCAGGAACAGGAAAAGGTTTTAGCGAAGAAGTAGTTTCTCTTGAAAAAAAGAATATAAAGGATGCAATTTTGTCACAGAAAAACGACAAGCGGTCGTACAGTGTGCAAAGACTGCAGGAGGAAATGTGCAAAAA
>JAZUPX010000087.1:0-6639 GCA_045605405.1 Clostridia bacterium | reverse complement strand
CCACAGTCACAGAGTCGTTGTTCCCGAGGCGTGCAGTTTGCAGGACGAAAGAACAAACGAGGTTGTCGATGCCGTATGCAAGTGGGCAACCGATAACGGTATAGATGTTTATGACGAGGAAACGGCTACGGGAAATCTTCGCAGAATATGTATGCGAATAGGGAAAGACGAAGCGGTACTTGTCCTTGTGGCGAAGAAAAGCCTCCCCTTTACCGAAAGCCTTGTTGATACAATTACGAAAAAGTTTCCTTTCGTAAAAGGAATTGTTATAAACATAAACCCCGACAGAACAAACAATGTGTACGGAGACCGCGACAAGATTATATACGGAGTTCCGCACATTATCGATAATGTTGATGAGATTAAATACAAAGTACATTACAAAAGTTTCTATCAGGTTAACCCCTATACAACCAAGTTTCTTTACGAAAAAGCCCTTGAACTGGCTGACCTTAATAAAGAAAAAACCGTGTTTGACCTTTACTGCGGAACGGGAAGCATCAGCCTGTTCCTTGCCCAAAAAGCACAGAAAGTTATTGGCATTGAAATAGTAGAGGATGCTGTAAAAAACGCTAAGGAAAACGCAGAATTAAACAGCATTACCAACACTGAATTTTATTGCGGTCCTGCAGAAGACGTTGCACCGAAGCTTATACGGAGCGGAGAAAAAGCCGACGTAGTTGTTCTCGACCCACCGAGAAAGGGATGCGAGGAAAAGCTCCTCTCCTCCATTGCCGCAATGAAGCCCGAGCGAATTGTTTATGTATCCTGCGACCCTGCCACAATGGCAAGGGATGCAAAATATCTTTGCCAGAACGGATATATGCTAAAGGAAGCCCACGTGTTTGACCAGTTTCCGATGACAAGTCACGTCGAGTCCGCAATTCTCTTATGTAAGGAGAAGTAAAACCTTGAAAAGGAATTATCTGCTTATCACAATTTCAATATTTTTACTTTTTATTTTCCTGCTTCCGTTCACCATGTTCGGGATTCTCAATATAGGAAATATTGCAGGGCTTCTTTTGGGTGCAATTTTATTATGCTACGGGGCATTCTACGGTAAAATTAATTGCACAATCAAGGCTTTGTGGAAAAAGAAGCTGTGGAAAACGATTTTTTCGCTTGTTTCGTTCATTCTTGCAATCTGCATTATATTCACAGGCTTCGCCACATTTAATATGATTCGTGCAACATATAAGGCCCCTGACAAGGGAACTACCGTAATTGTTCTCGGATGCAAGGTTAATCCAAACGGTCCCAGTCTGTCACTTCTGAAAAGGCTGGAGGCGGCATACGAATATCTTTTAGAAAATCCTAATGTTCCCTGTATTCTTTCGGGAGGGCAAGGTGCTGACGAGCATGTCAGCGAAGCACAGGCAATGTATGACTGGCTTACGGAAAAGGGGATTAAAAAAGAAAGGCTTTATATAGAGGATAAATCCACCTCTACGCAGGAAAATCTTTCTTTTTCAAAGGAAATAATTGCAAAGGAAAACCTCCCCTCTGCCGTTACTTTGATTACAAACAATTTTCACCAGTATAGAGCACAGAAAATTGCTGGAAGATACTATGCAGAGGTATACGGTGTTTCGGGGGGTACTCCGCTGTATCTTCTCCCTATGTATTATATAAGGGAACTTGTCGGAATTTTGGTAGAAGTTTTAAGTTGACAAGGCACAAGTGTTGTGATAAAATCCCACTTATGTAAAAATGAGGTGCGATTATGGAATATATTTTGAATTTAGTCTTACTTATCGGCGGTTTTTTCCTCCTTGTGAAAGGGGCTGACTTTTTCGTTGACGGAAGCAGTTCCGTTGCGAAAATATTTAAAATTCCGTCGGTTATAATAGGTCTTACGATAGTTTCTATCGGAACATCTCTTCCCGAGGCGGCCGTAAGCATTACATCATCACTTCAGGGAAGCTATGACCTTTCTATCGCAAATGTTATCGGCTCCAATATATTTAACCTGCTTGTAGTGGTGGGTGCTTCTGCACTTATCTGCCCATTTGTTGTGGATAAGATGATTATGAAGAGAGATTTTCCTATCTGTATAGGCATAACGGTATTGCTGGCAATTATGCTTCGTGACAATACTCTTTCCCGTAGTGAGGCAGGTGTTTTGTTTGCAATTTTTATTGCATACATAATTATTCTGGTAATGTCCGCCCTCAAAAACCCCATTGCTACAGACGAAGACGATAAACCTATGTCTGTTCCCAAGAGTCTTGTTTTCATTCTTCTCGGCGGTGCAGGTATAATTCTCGGCGGAACGTTCACCGTTGACAGTGCCAAATTTTTTGCAAGTGCCTTCGGTATGAGCGAAATGCTTATCGGTCTTACGGTAGTTGCCGTGGGAACATCTCTTCCCGAGCTTGTAACAAGTATTGTTGCCGCTAAAAAAGGTGAAAGCGAAATAGCTCTTGGTAACGTTGTAGGCTCCTGCATATTTAACATTATGTTTATTTTAGGTATGAGCGGTCTTGTTCATCCTCTTAACTGCGGAGTAGAGGCTCTTATCGATGTTGTAATTCTTATTGTGATAAATATACTTATGTATATCGTTTGTATCACCGGTAAAAAGATTAACCGTCCCGAGGGGCTTGTCTGCGTAGTAATATATGTGATATATGTTGCATATACTGTATTGAGAGCTTTTGAAATGTTACCTTTTTAGCATTGACAAAAGCTGTATATTATGGTAAAATCCACTTAATAAAAGGGAGTAGCTAACGGAACTTTTCCGTTACAACGGCGTCAGTACGGCATCTTTGCCCGCCTTTGTATGAAACAGCGAGACTTTTATGGCATTATTTTTATGCGGTAAAAGTCTTTCTTTTAAAGGAGAATAAAAAAGATTCACCGCATAATAAAAATTTTTATGAGGTGATTTTTTTATGGATTACGTATTGAATTTATTTCTTTTGGTTTTAGGTTTTTCCTTTCTTATCAAGGGTGCTGACCTGTTCGTTGACGGCAGCAGCTCCGTTGCAAAACTGCTCAAAATCCCCGCCGTTATAATCGGTCTTACAATCGATTCTATCGGAACATCTCTTCCCGAAGCGGCGGTTAGTATTTCCGCATCAATTAAAGGTGCTTATGACCTTTCTATTGCAAATGTAGTTGGCTCTAATATCTTTAACCTTTTGGGTGTTGTAGGTGTTTCCGCTTTTATTTGCCCCTTTGTTGTTGATAAGGTAATTATGAAGAGAGATTTCCCCTTAAGCATTCTTTCTGCAGCACTTTTAGCTGTAATGATGTGGGACAGAACGCTTTCTCTTGTAGAATCAATTATTCTCTTTGTTCTCTTTATTGGTTATATTTTGATTCTTGTACGCTCTGCGCTTAAGAACCGTACTCAGGAAAGCGTCGATGAATACAAAACCCTTTCTCCCTTAAAGAGCATTATTTTTATCCTAATCGGTATTGTCGGTATTGTTGCCGGCGGAACTCTTACCGTTGATGCCGCAACATTCTTTGCAAGAGCACTTAATATGAGTGAGCTTTTAATTGGCCTCACCATTGTTGCTGTGGGAACATCTCTTCCCGAGCTTGTAACAAGCGTTGTTGCAGCCAGAAAGGGTGAAAGTGAAATCGCGCTGGGTAACGTTGTAGGGTCCAATATATTTAACATCCTCTTTATCCTTGGTATGAGCGGTATTGTTCATCCCCTTACCTGTGATTTCGGTGCAGTTATTGACACCGTTCTTCTTATAGGTATGAGTGCCCTTATGTTCTTTATCTACAAGGCAAGGAACAAGGTTTCCCGTCCCGTGGGACTCCTTGGTGTTGTTATATATGTCATCTATGTTGTATACATTATCCTAAGAGCATACGAAATGCTTCCATTCTAAAAATTCGGAGGAATAATATGATATCCCTGCTTCTTGGGCGTTTTCTTCCCGAAGATGCCGACCAAAAAACAGCCAGAACTATATACGGTTATGTCTGCGGAGGAGCAGGGATATTTTTGAACCTGTTCCTGTTTGCGATAAAGCTTATCATAGGAATTTTTAGCTCATCTATTGCAATAACTGCCGATGCTTTCAACAACTTAACTGACGCAGGCTCATCCGTTATAAGCCTTTTCGGGTTTATTCTTTCGGGACAGAAAGCCGATAAGGAGCATCCTTTCGGTCACGGCAGAATCGAGTATATTGCAGGCATTTTTATCTCCATCGTAATTATTTATGTGGGAATAGAACTTCTTCGTTCATCAATAGGTAAAATTATTCACCCCGGTGAATTTGTTTTTAATATTTACGTAGCTGTTGTACTTATTATTTCCATTTTGGTTAAACTGTATATGGCATATTACAACCGTCGCTGCGCTAAAAAGATACAGTCATCCGTCCTTTTTGCGGTTGCAACTGATTCCATAAGTGACGCTATTGCAACGAGTGCAATTTTGCTGTCTTCCGTGTTTATGTATTTTACTCATATTCAGATAGACGGTTATGTCGGCCTCCTTGTTTCCCTGCTTATCATAAAGTCGGGAATTGATGCGGTTATAAAGACTTCCTCCCCCCTGCTGGGCGGCACTCCTGACCGCGAATTTGTGAAAAGGGTTGAGGAAATCGTCCGTCAGAACCCTGAAACGGTGGGTATTCACGACCTTGTCGTACACGATTACGGTCCTAACAAAATTTTTGTTTCGCTTCATATGGAGGTTGACGGAAGCAAGGAGATTTTCGTGCTTCACGATGCGGCAGACCTTGTAGAAAGACAGATTTCCGACGAGCTTGGGTGTGAGGCAGTTATTCATATGGACCCAATTGACGTGAATAATCCTGTTTTAAAAGAAATTTACACCACGCTCCAGAAAAGACTGGACATAGTATGTCCCGAGGGGAATGTTCACGACCTCAGGATTGTTCCGGGGCCAACTCACACCAATGTTATTTTTGATTTGATTGTCCCTGCGGAGAGATTTTTTGCAAAGGATAAAATTTCCGCGGAATTGGAAAAATGCATAACGGAAATCGACGAGAATTATTATGCAGTAATTACAGTAGAAACATCGTATATTTAGGAGAACAGATATGGAATTTACACTTAACAAAACTGAATTTTTAGAGGATTTGAAAAAGCTTATTGAAATCAACAGCATCAACGGAAACTGCGGTGAAAAAACCGATTCCGCACCCTTGGGAAAAGGTATAAATGATGCTATTGAGGCCTTTTTGTCCATTGGCAAAAGATTTGGCTTCAGAACAAAAAATGTAGGCGGTTACTGTGGCTGGATTGAAATGGGCGAGGGCGAAAAAATGCTTGGAATAATCGTCCACACCGACACTGTTGAAACGGGTGACGGATGGAGCTATCCCGCCCTTGAATGTACTGTAACCGATGACGGAGTTTACGGCAGAGGTGTAATTGACAACAAGGGACCTGCCCTCCTTGCTCTTTACTGTATGAAAGCCATTTCTGACAGCGGAATAAAGCTCGACAAGAGAGTACGCCTCATAATCGGCGGTGATGAAGAAGCCGGCAGCTGGAAATGTATGCAGGCATACAAGGAAGCAGAAGAGCTTCCCTCAATTGCTTTTTCTCCTGATGCGGATTATCCCGTTGTTTTCGGCGAAAAGGGGCTTCTCCGAGTAAAGATTTCAGGTGTTGAGGAAAACATTTCTCCAGACTTTAAATTTGAGGGCGGCAAGGTTATAAATATCGTTCCCGACGAAGCATCCGCCTTTATTGACGGAAAAGGGCTTCACGCAAAGGGTAAATCCGCCCACGGGAGTATGCCAGAAAAAGGTGAAAATGCAATTTTGAAATTAGCAGATGAAGTCTGTTCTCTTTATCCCGATTCCACATTTGCAAAGTTGTGTTCTCTAACCACGGCAGAAACTCTGGGAATTGACATTGCAGACGATATGACAAAAATCAGCGTTAACCCCTCTGTAATCTCGGCTGACAGTACAAAATGTGAGCTTAACTACGACATCCGCTACCCAATTACGGCAAACGGAGAAGATGTTATCGCAAATATTAAAAAATCGGCAGAGGAAAAAGGGCTTACGGCAGACATATTCTTCCACGACAAACCCCTTTATGTTCCGCGTGACAGCCATCTTGTAACAACACTTTCGGAGATATATGCGAAGCATTCGGGAGAGGCTCTCGAGCCCGTTGCAATCGGCGGAGGAACTTATGCAAAAGCATTCAAAAACTGCGTTGCATTCGGGGCAATGCTCCCCGACGAGCCGGAAACAATGCACGCTCCCGACGAATTCTGGAGTTTCAGAAGTATTGACATAAATTTCGACATAATTTCCGACGCAATTGTAAAATTATAATATAGCGAAAAAAGTCAAAGAAAACCTTGTTTTTTCTTTGACTTTTTATTATATATATTATATAATAAAGTGTACTCTAACTTTAGAAAGATTGGATGAGTTTTTTGGCTGAAAAAAATATATTTATCTCACCTGAGGACAAGGCTATTCAGGAAGTCTATATAAATTCAATAAAGAACTCTCTTTCAGGGCAGACTAAGTATGCAATGGTGGAAACCTACGGCTGTCAGCAGAATGTCAACGATTCACAGAGAATCGAGGGAATGCTCCTTGAGATGGGCTTTACCCTGACAGATGACAGAGAAAAGGCAGATGTTATCATTTTCAACACCTGTGCCAT
>JAZUPX010000086.1:0-3391 GCA_045605405.1 Clostridia bacterium | reverse complement strand
AAATACAATCTTTTTAAAAAAAAATATTTTTTCTATTTACATAATGTGTACAAAAAAACTATTTAATTATAAAAAAACTATGTTATAATAAAAACTGATGAAAGGAGGGTGTCTATGAAAAAAGTACCGACAATACTTATTGCTGATGATGATGCAAATATTTGCGAGCTGGTAAGACTCTATCTTGAAAAAGAGGGCTTCCAGACGGTTGTGTGTCTTGACGGCAAAAGGGCAATTGAAATCTTCCGCGAGGGCGGAATCGACCTTGCGATACTTGACATAATGATGCCCAAGGCTGACGGTGTTACCGTATGCCGTGAAATCCGCAAAGAGAGTAAAATTCCCGTTATTATGCTGACGGCAAAGGGAGAAACCTTCGACAAGGTTTTATGCCTTGACCTCGGTGCAGATGATTATATTGTGAAACCCTTCGAGGGGAAAGAGCTTGTTGCCCGTGTGAAAGCGGTATTGAGAAGAGCACTTCCCGAAGATACCGAAAACACGGAAAAGATTGTTTCCTATGAAAATATAACGGTAAACCTCAGTAATTATGAGCTTATCATAAACGGAAACAGTATGGATATTCCGCCCAAGGAGTTAGAGCTTCTTTACTACCTTGCATCACATCCCAACAGAGTTTTTACACGCGAACAGCTTTTGGAGGACGTGTGGGGCTTTGACTACTACGGTGATTCAAGAACGGTGGATGTTCATATTAAGCGTATCCGCGAGAAAATCGAGGGCTTGAGTGAGAAATGGACTCTCAAAACCGTGTGGAGCGTAGGATACAAATTTGAGGTGAAGTAAGTGGGGAAATCACTTTTTACAAAAATATTCCTTACACAGATAGCAGGTGCACTTCTGGTGCTTGCACTCGTAATTCCTGCCGTATTTATGATGATAGGCGAATTTTTCGTTTCCAATAATAAGGAAGCAATTTTGCAGGATGCAAGCCGTGTAGCTACCTTGACATCACAGGTTGCCGACATTCAGGGTGATGAGCATACATGGAACTTTTTCAGGCAGGGTATTGAGTTCGTAGGCGGACAAAGCACCGTACTTGTCACAAATTTTGACGGAGCAGTTATTGCAGCACCCGAGAATACGCAGGGTATTAATATTGATAAGATTGACAAAAAATTTATTGAGGTTGTCGAGAGCGGGAAAAGCGTTGTCAGACTGTATTCAAAAGGGGAAATTTTTAATCAGCAGACCTTGGTTGCAATTGTCCCCATTGAAAAATATGATGTGATTTCCAAGCAAGGCAAGTTCCTCGGTGCGGCAATTGCCATGAAGAGTATGCCGCAGATTCGAGAAATACAGAACAGACTCCTGAGAATTGTTTTATTGGCACAGCTTGTTGCTTGGATAGTGGCCTTTATGGTATCATCAGTTCTGACAAGCCAGATTATAAAGCCTATAAAGAGGATGCGTACTGCAGCAAAGAGCATTGCCTCGGGTAACTTCAAGGAGAGAATCCCTATAACCTCCTCCGACGAGGTGGGACAGCTTGCGGAAAGCTTCAACTCTATGACACATTCGCTTGAAGAGCTTGAGAATATGCGTTCCTCCTTTATTTCCGACGTATCTCACGAGTTAAGAACGCCTATGACTACCATCAGCGGATTTGTAGAGGGTATTCTTGACGGAACAATTCCCGAGGAAAAGAGGGAAAAATACCTTTCTACGGTGCTTCAGGAAACAAAACGGTTGAGCAGACTTGTGAACGACCTTTTGGAGGCGTCACGGCTTGAGCAGGGAAAAATTAGTATAAATAAGGAAGATACGGACATAAACAGAATTGTTGCAGAAGCGGTATTCTCATACGAAAAACAGCTTCTCGATAAGAAAATAGACGTAAACCTTGACCTTGCCGGAAACGAATGCCGTGCAATGGCTGACGGAGATTCCATAAAAAGAGTTATGATAAATCTTATCGATAACGCAATAAAATTTACTCCCGAGTGCGGAAGAATTTCTGTGGAAACCAAAAGCGAGGGCAGAAAAGTCTATGTCAGCGTGCAAAACAGCGGTGACGGAATAGAAAAAGACGACCTTAGGCATATATGGGAGCGTTTCTATAAAACGGACAAAAGCAGGAGTCAGGACAAAAAAGGTGTGGGACTTGGACTCCATATCGTAAAAACAATCATCACTCAGCACGGCGGAGAAATCTTTGCCGAAAGCGAAGTGGGTGAATATACAAAATTTACATTTGTGCTTGACACAGACAGTAAAAATAATGTATCATAGCAAAAGACGAGTTCGAAACCATCCTCGTCGTAAGGTGTAACCTTACAAATCAAAACTAAGGAGAAATGAATAATGCAGAAAAAAACACGATTTTTGACACAGAGTGCGCTTATTGCGGCACTTTACGTTGCACTTACCTACGTTAGTGCAATGCTTGGTATTGCAAGCGGTGTCGTACAGGTAAGGCTTTCGGAAGCACTAACCGTTCTCCCTGCAATGACGGGAGCGGCAGTACCGGGGCTTTTTGCAGGATGCCTTGCGGCAAACCTCTTGACGGGGGCATCCTTGTGGGACATAGTATTCGGCTCACTTGCAACGCTATTGGGTGCATTGGGAACACGCTATTTAGGGAGAAAATGCTATACAGCACCGATATTCCCGATTCTTTCAAACACCCTCATAATCCCCTTTGTACTGAAAATTGCCTACGGAGTGGGCGAGGGGTATTCGTTTTTATTCCTGACAATCTTCCTCGGGGAATTTATCTCCTGCGGAATATTGGGAGTAATGCTTTTTAAGGCACTTAGTAAAACTAAATTATTCAAATAATAAGGGCTGTGATAAAATGCACAGACCGCATAAAGCATAGTGGAGTTGTCAGATATGCAATTATAAAATAAAAAACTGTTATAGGAGAAAATTCGTGATTTGACTAATTTTTTTCTTAATATGCTTTATGCTACGAACAAACTTCGCCTCTCGCTGTATCACATACAGCTTCGGGTAACCCACGGCAAGCCGTGGCTCAGTTTGTCCGTTCTGCACTATTTTCTCTTCGCCCAAAAAAGGATGTGACATCGTCACATCCTTTTTTGTTTGTTTCCGCATTTATGGCAGAAATTCTGAGTTTTCAATATATATTTGTTGCATTGATTGCATTTTTTTATATACCGTAAAGCAAAAAACAGAAAGATAATCCCTGCAAGAATAATAATCCCAGCATATACAATTTCGTGTGCGTAAAAACAATGCCGTGTTTCTGCATATTTCATTGCAAAGTTAATATAGTTTTCGCCTGATTCAAGCTCCCACACAATGGTATCAAGAAGATAAAAAAGTCCTGAAAAGAAAATAAAAAAACCAACAAGAAAAAATGTAAAAAACATAAGCTTCTCTCCTAAATTAAAAAGTGCGCCAA
>JAZUPX010000085.1:0-4925 GCA_045605405.1 Clostridia bacterium | reverse complement strand
GTTTGCCATTATTTTGTCTGGAAAAGGTGAAACGATAAAAAAACACTGATTTTAGGCTGTTTTTCGTTTAAAAATGCTTGCAATTACGCTAAATAGTGGTATAATAAATAGCGTGACAGTAGCTATCCAAACCTCGTTTTTTACTTCCTCTTTTCTGCCGCTACTGCGTTAAAAGCCTTGCTGATACGGTAGTATTAGCATCGTTTTTAACTTGTATCGACAAAAAATAGTTTGTAAAAAATTCTGCGAACCTGAAACGAACGAAATTTTGAGCAGGTTTTAGTGCGGAGGACGAAGACAGGCTGTCGCCTTTCAAGAACGACAAGCTGAAAGATGCCGAAATTTCGCTGTTTCAGGCGGGTTCGGATAGCTACTGTCACGCTAAGATGATAGTGCTGAAAGTAGGCTCTGTCGTAAAAACAGTATAAAAAATTTATGATATATTTTTTTGAGGTGATTTAGAATGAACAAAAAGACTATCGAAGACATCCAGGTACAGGGTAAAAAAGTCCTCGTTCGTTGCGACTTTAACGTACCCCTTGACAAAGACGGAAACATCACAGATGAAAACAGAATTGTAGGTGCTATGCCCACAATCAAGTATCTTGCAGATAACGGTGCAAAGGTTATCCTTTGCTCTCATATGGGTAAGCCCAAGGGTGAGCCCAAGCCCGAGTTCTCTCTTGCTCCCGTTGCAAAGCGTCTTTCTGAAAAGCTTGGCAAGGAAGTAGTATTTGCAGCAGATGCTAACGTAGTTGGCGAAAATGCAAAGAAGGCAGTTGCTGAAATGAAGGACGGCGACATCGTTCTTCTTGAAAACACACGTTACAGAGCAGAGGAAACAAAGAACATTGAAACATTCAGCAAGGAGCTTGCTTCTCTTGCAGAAATCTTTGTTAATGATGCATTCGGTACAGCTCACAGAGCACACTGCTCCACAGTAGGTGTTACAGAATATCTTCCTGCTGTTTGCGGTTATCTCATTCAGAAAGAAATTGAATTCCTCGGCAATGCAGTAAATAACCCCGTTCGTCCTCTTGTTGCAATCCTCGGCGGAAGCAAGGTTTCCAGCAAAATCAGCGTAATTGAAAACCTTCTTGATAAGGTTGACAAGCTCATCATCGGCGGCGGTATGGCTTACACATTTATGGCTGCAAAGGGCCAGGAAGTAGGCGACAGCCTTCTTGAAAAGGACTATATCGACTACGCTAAGGAAATGATGGCAAAAGCAGGAGATAAGCTTCTTCTTCCCATCGATACAGTAGTTGCTAAGGACTTTGCTAACGATGCAGAAAGCAAAGTAGTTCCCGAGGGCGGTATCGAAGCAGGCTGGCAGGGACTTGACATCGGACCCAAGACAATTGAGCTTTTCTCCGATGCTGTTAAGAGCGCAAAGACAGTTGTATGGAACGGACCTATGGGTGTATTTGAAATGGAAAACTTTGCAAAGGGTACAAATGCAATCGCGCAAGTTCTTGCTCAGATAGACGCTACAACAGTTATCGGTGGCGGCGACAGTGTTGCAGCAGTTAATCAGGCAGGTCTTGGTGACAAGATGAGCCACATCTCCACAGGCGGCGGCGCAAGCCTTGAGTTCCTTGAAGGAAAGGAACTTCCCGGCATCGCTGCACTTCAGGATAAATAATTTGAACAGAAAGTTTTGAAAGGAATTGAAAACAATGAGAAAAATCCTCGCTGCAGGTAACTGGAAAATGAACAATACTCCCTCTCAGGCAGAGGCTATGATTAATGAGCTTAAGGGTAAGATAGCAGGCTGTAAGAATGACGTTCTTATCTGCCCCACATATGTATGTCTCCCCGCGGCTGTTAAAGCTGCCGAGGGCAGCAATATCAAAATCGGTGCACAGAATCTTCACTTTGAAGACAAGGGTGCATTTACTGGTGAAATCAGCGCACAGATGCTTAAGGAAATCGGCGTTGAATATGTAATTATCGGTCACAGTGAAAGACGTGAATACTTCGCAGAAACAGACGATACTGTAAATGCAAAGGTTATTCAGGCTCTTAAGAACGACCTTATCCCCGTACTTTGCTGCGGTGAATCTCTCAAGCAGAGAGAAGATACAATCACATTTGACTTTATTCGCAGCCAGATTAAGATTGCATTCCGCGGAATTTCCAAGGAAGATGCAGTTAAGATTGTAGTTGCATATGAGCCTATCTGGGCTATCGGCACAGGTAAGGTTGCAACAAGCGAGCAGGCTAACGAAGTTTGTAAGGATATCAGAGAATGTCTTGCAGGTATCTATGATGAAGAAACTGCAAATAATATCCGTATCCTCTACGGTGGCAGCGTGAACAAAGACTGTGCAGCTGAACTTTTCGCAATGAGCGATATCGACGGCGGTCTTGTTGGTGGCGCAAGCCTTAAGCCCGATGATTTCTCTATCATCTGCAACGCTTAATTTTGAACTTGAGGAGGGCTTTATGCCCTCCTGAAGGCTGTTGAACTTAGCCCTTGCTTTGCTCAACGGCCTTTTTGTCCGTTTTTACGGACTGAAAAATTTTAGTCGAAAGAGAATAATCCGAGGTTCGGATTACTCGCTTTTGGCTATCAGAAAGGTATGAACATTATGACAAAAAAGCTTACAATGCTTATGATACTTGACGGGTACGGCTACAATCCTGCAACTGAGGGAAATGCCGTATACAGTGCAAAAACTCCCGTTATGGATAAACTCCTCTCCGAGTGTCCCAATACACTTATCAATGCCAGCGGTATGGATGTAGGTCTTCCCGAAGGACAGATGGGTAACAGCGAAGTTGGACATACCAACATCGGTGCAGGAAGAATAGTTTATCAGGAACTTACAAGAATTACAAAATCTATTTCTGACGGTGACTTCTTCACAAAGGATGCTTTTTTAAAGGCTATCGAAAACTGTAAGAAGCACGACAGTGCACTTCACCTCTTCGGTCTTTTGTCCGACGGCGGTGTTCACAGTCATATCACACATCTTTTTGCTGCAATTGAAATGGCAAAGAGAAACGGTCTTGAAAAGGTATTCGTTCACGGCTTTATGGATGGTCGTGACGTATCTCCCACAAGCGGTATCGAATTTGTAAAGGCTCTTTCCGAAAAGCTCGATGAAATCGGCATTGGTAAAATCGGTGTTCTTTCGGGCAGATACTACGCAATGGACCGTGACAACCGTTGGGAAAGAGTGGAAAAGGCATATGCTGCACTTGTTTACGGTGAGGGTGAAAAGAACCCCGATGCCGTAGATGCAATGCAGAAATCCTACGACAACGGTGTTACAGACGAATTCGTTGTTCCCACAGTAGTTACAGAGGGTGCAACAATCGGCGAAAACGACAGCGTTATCTGCTTCAACTTCCGTCCTGACCGTGCACGTGAAATCACACGTACATTCGTGGATGCTGAATTTGACGGATTTGAAAGAAAGAACGGCTTCTTCCCCCTGTACTATGTATGTATGACTCAGTATGACGCAAAGATGCCCAATGTTGATGTTGCATTCAAACCCGAATCACTTACAAACACATTCGGCGAATATATTGCTGAAAAAGGTCTTACCCAGCTTCGTATTGCAGAAACCGAGAAGTATGCTCACGTAACATTCTTCTTTAACGGCGGCGTTGAAGCTCCCTACAATAACGAGGACCGTGCTCTTATAGCATCTCCCAAGGTTGCAACATATGACCTGCAGCCCGAGATGAGTGCCCCTGAGGTAACCGAGGAAGTTCTTAAGAGAATTGAAAGCGATAAGTACGACTGCATCATCCTTAACTTTGCAAACTGCGATATGGTTGGACATACAGGCGTATTTGACTGTGCAGTAAAGGCTGTCCAGACAGTTGATGAATGCGTTGGCAAGGTTGTAGATGCAGTTAAGGCAAAGGGCGGCATAGTATGTATTACTGCAGACCACGGTAATGCAGACCAGATGGTTGACCCCGAAACCAAGGATGTATTTACAGCACACACAACAAACCCCGTTCCCTTTATTGTTGTTGGAATGGATGCACAGCTTCGTGAGGGCGGCAGACTTGCAGACATTGCTCCCACCCTTCTTCATATAATGGGACTCCCCAAGCCCTGCGAAATGACAGGCGAGAGCCTTATTAAATAATCTCGGATAGGAGAATTATTATGAAAAATCACCCCATCGGAATCTTCGACAGCGGATTGGGTGGACTTACCACGGTAAGAGAAATTCAGAGGATTATGCCCGGTGAAGACATCATCTATTTTGGTGACACCGGGCGTGTCCCCTATGGAACCAGGAGCCGTGAAACCATTATCCGTTATACAAAGGACGATATCGATTTTCTGCTCAGACACGATATAAAGTTCATTATTGCCGCTTGCGGTACAGCAAGCTCGGTTGCTCTTCCCTTCCTTCAGGATAAATATGACATCAGAATAATGGGCGTGCTTGAAAGTGCCTGCAGAAAAGCCGTAGAGGTGACGAAAAACGGACGTATCGGCGTTATAGGAACAAGCGGTACGGTAAAAAGCGGCAAGTACGGGGAAATCATAAATGGAATGAACCCCGATTTGGAGGTTTTCTCCAACGCCTGCCCTATGTTTGTTCCCCTTGTTGAAAACGGGTACGCTGAAAGCGAAGCGGCAATTATCATTGCCAAAGATTATCTTAAACCCCTGAAAGAGGCAAATGTGGATACACTTATCTTAGGATGCACACATTACCCCTTGCTTACGAATGTTATTTCAGTTATAATGGGAGAAGGGGTAACCCTCCTTAGCCCCGGCGCGCTTGCGGCGGAGGAAGCAAGAGTCTATCTTGAAAAGGAAGACCTTCTCAGTGATAAGGAGTGCGGAAACAGCGAGTTTTATGTTTCTGACTCGGTGGAAAATTTCACTCAGCTCGGAAGCACCTTTTTAGGGAAAACCATTGAAGGAAATGTGCACCTGGAGG
>JAZUPX010000084.1:0-13761 GCA_045605405.1 Clostridia bacterium | reverse complement strand
GCATCATCAAGCGTTCTTCCCCTCATATAAGCAAGGGGAGCAATCTCGATAACTCCTCTTTCAAGATATTTCTGGTAGTTTTCCATACCAAGCATATCACCTAAGGCATCATAAAGAGGACGAAGATAGGGGTCAACCTTCATCTGCAAATCACCGGGCAAAAAGCCGAGCTTTTCACCTGCCTCAACAGCAGGACGGGTGAGGATAATACGGCTTACTTCCTTTCTCCTGAATGCATCAACAGCCATAGCAACGGCAAGGTAGGTTTTTCCCGTGCCTGCAGGGCCGATTGCAATTACTACTGTATTGTCACGGATTTTCTGTATATAGTTTTTCTGTCCGTGGGTTTTGCATTTTACACTTTTCCCTTTTGCGGTAATACAGATATAGTCACCCTTTGCGGGGGGAACGTATTCAATATCCTCATTTACGGAAAATATTGCATAGCGTATGTTTTGCTCTGTAAGAGGCTCTCCTATTTCAATTTCGTCAATAAGACGGGAAAGGACTGCGGCAGCCTTGTCGCAGTTGTCACCTATAACCTTAATCTGTGTGTCTTTATTTGTAATGCGTACACCCATTTCCCTTTCGATAAGCTTTACATTGGAATCAAAGCTTCCAAAAAGGGACATAACCGTATCGGTACTTTTGGCTTCAAGAATTTTCTCCATCTTTATCTCCTTCAGAATATTTTACGGGTATTTCCTTATCAGTACGGACACGGCAATCGGCAGAAAATGTTATGTTTACCGCATTGGCACTTTCCGTAGTATTTTCAGTCAGTTCTATTAGCTCCATATTTTCCTTTTGAAGCTCTTCAAGAAATTTTTTTCTCCGCAACTCAATCTCATCGGAGATGACTGTTTCCGTATGCTCAACCGTTGCCTCGTGATACTCTGTTTTTGTAAAAGATATGGGGAGCAGCCAAAGAGCATACTTTTTTTCTATTTTATCATATTCTTTATATGAAATTCCACTATTTAGTGAAAAATTTATCTGATTTTTTTTAAATTTTATGCCGAAAACACTTTTTTTCCTGCCTGTTGGAATTTTTTCCATATTTTTCTTTGGGATAATAACGGTTTTTTCTTTAAAAAGTCGCACAGTTATATCGGCAGTAGCGTGGTGGTAGTATGTAGGAATGTTTTCATTTTCACTGCGGAATATACCTGTTACCAGTGTTTGCCCCTTTTCCACCGCATCTCCCTCTTTTACAAGGGGAACTCCGCAATATACCTGCATTTTTTCAATAACACCGTCGTGAAGCGAAATTACATCTGATGGCTCATTTACGGGGATTATATCGGGCTTGGGAGTTCTTTCCTGAATTTTAACCAATGCCGTTGTTCCGCGGATATCCACCCACAGCCACGACAGGTCGTCGATTTCCAAAATTGAAGTCCGCTTCACCTCGTACTGGTCTATTTTATGCTTGAGTGCACCTATGTGAACGCCTTTGTCGGCAATGCTTTCAAGTACCTTTTTCCGAAGCGTTTCGTCACCGCCCGTAATTTCCACCCTCCATACAAAAACCGAAAAAACCGCAGCAATTATCGTGAAGAACAGCGGAAGAAACAAAAGCATAATTCTTTTTTTATATTTTATGAAAAAAACTGGGATTCCATAACTTTCCGTAAGAGTAAGGCTGACACCGCTTACCTCTGTTGAAATAAGCTTTTCATATCCTTTTTTTCCAACAGAAAAAGACAGCGTTTCAGAATCTTTGCGCTTAATGTTACGAATATATATTCCCGATGTGGATGCAATATTTAAAATTCTTTCAGGAAAACGCCCCTGCACATCCACCGTGTAAACCCCTTTTATGCAATTAATCAGCGTATTAAACATAAATTTCACTCCTCTGCCTTAATAATTAATTGTATGATTTAGTAACTTCCCGCATAACTATTAAATGAGGTGTCATGAATGAAGAAAAAAGAAAAAAGAGCACAAAACATAGCTGAAGCTTTGGATTTACCCCTTGATGTCATAAGTGACGTTCCACGAAGCGAGATAATGGGTAACTGCCAGTTGAGTGTGGAGAATATAAGGGGTGTCCTTGATTATAATGAAAATTCTATAAAAGTTAATACCACCGTGGGCATAATAAAAATAGACGGTGACGAGCTTTTCATAGACTCAATAAGTGACGAAAGTATTTTTATTAAGGGTCGGATAATACGGGTTGAATTTATATAGGAGGGTTTCATATGTTGTTTTTTATAGTGTGTGCCTGCTTTGCACTTTTTCCCGAAAAAGTTCTCTACGGTGCACAGACGGGGCTGGGACTTTGTATAAATGTTGTAATACCCTCGCTTCTTCCTTTTATGCTGATAACAACCTGTGTTATTAAAAGCAATTTTTCCCGTCCGCTCGGGGCATTTCTGGGCAAGTTTTTAACACCACTGACCAAAATGAGTCCTGACGGGTGTATCTGCTTTATAACAGGCGTTTTCGGAGGATACGGTGCAGGTGTCCGTGCGGTGTATGAAAGCTACAAACAGAAAAGAATTTCCCTTGATGAAGCGGAGCATCTGATGGCATTTTGCAATAACGCAGGACCTCTTTTTATTATGGGTACAATCGGGGTAGGCTTCTTTATAAGTAAATCTGTGGGCATTTCCCTTTTGCTTGTGCAAATTATAACGGCACTCATATGTGCAAGACTTTTCAGCTTAAATACCATTCAGGGGAAGGTATCTGTCAGGGAAGAGTGGAATTATTACAAAAAAAATAAGCCCTCAATAGGAGAGCTTATTATATCTTCGGGGATAGACAGCGGAGCCGCCATCATAAATGTCTGTGTCTTTGTAATAACTTTCAGTGCAATTTTAGAAATTCTGCCGTTTGGCGAATACCCCTTTTTATCGGGAATTTTGGAGGTAACACGCGGTGTGGCAGAGCTTTCGGTAAAAGGAACCTCGCAACTGCCTCTTATAAGTGCACTTATTGCATGGGGAGGAATGAGCGTACATCTTCAGGCAGACTCCTTAAGTGGAGGGTTATTCAGTAAAAAACTGTACTATACAGGAAAAATCTGTGCATCCCTCATAGCCTTTTTCATAACAAAGGTAACAGGTGCAGATTTGTATGTCCTTTTGTTCGCTTCAACAATCCTGATTGCGTTTTTACTGATTGCAGGAATCATCAGGAATCTTTTTTTCCCAGGATATACTCAGCAACACGAATTCCGTCAACAGCCGCACTCATAATTCCGCCTGCATATCCTGCCCCCTCACCGCAGGGATAAAGTCCCTTGATGTTTGATTGCATATCCTTACCCCTTACAATTCTCACGGGGGAGGATGAACGGCTTTCTACCGCCGTCAGCACCGCATCAGGCAGGGCAAAACCGTGAATCTTTCTGTCAATTAAGGGGATTGCTTCCTGCAGAGATTGGGTAACAAATTCGGGGAAAAGCTGTGAAAGGTTTGAGGGGGTAACTCCAACGGGATAGGTAGGATTGACCTTTCCCAAGGCTACACTCTTTTGTCCTTTAATAAAATCACGCGATGTCTGTACGGGGGCAAAATAATTTGCGCCGCCCATATAGAAAGCAGACTTTTCCAGTTTCTGCTGAAAATCTATACCGCTTAACACATCATCCCCCTCGAAATCTGTGGGGAGAACAGAAACCAAAAGCGCACTGTTTGCATTTTCTCCGTCACGGGCAAAATTACTCATACCGTTTGTGACAACTGTGTTTTCCTCGCTTGCAGCGGCAACAACGCTTCCGCCCGGACACATACAAAAGGTATAAACACCTCTGCCGTCTTTAAGGTGAATTGCTGCCTTGTAGTCTGCTGCAGGAAGCTCCTTTGCAAATTTGTGGTAAAGGGCATCATTTATAAGCTTTTGCGGATGCTCAATTCTGACACCTACGGAAAAGCTTTTCCTCTCCATCAGTACGTTATGGGAATAAAGCATCCTGACCGTATCCCTTGCACTATGACCCGTTGCAAGAATTACACAATCGGTATCAATATCACCTTTATTTGTTTTTATTCCTGTTATACGGTTTTCAGTGATATAAATATCTTCAAGCCTGCACCCAAAACGCACTTCACCGCCGAGGGATATTATCTCGTTACGCATATTTTTTATAATGCCTGAGAGCAGGTCAGTACCTATATGGGGTTTTCCCATATAGCCGATTTCTTCGGGTGCACCGTGCTTTATAAATTCTTCGAGAACTTTTCTCTGCCTTTTGTCTTTTGTTCCCGTGTTCAGCTTGCCGTCGGAAAAAGTACCTGCACCGCCCTCACCAAACTGGATGTTACATTCTGTATCCAATTTTCCACCGGCAAAAAAGGTATCAACGGCTTTACGTCTTGAATCCACATCCATACCACGTTCAATAAGGATAGGCTGTGCTCCGCATACTGCAAGGATATGTGCGGCAAAAAGTCCACTTGGACCGCTTCCTACAACAACGGGGCGTTTTGAAAGTCGTGAAACGGGCGGATACTCGTACTGATATTTTTCGTACTTATCCACGCCCTTAACCGAGTAGAAACGCTTCTCACCGCGGAGATTGACCGCAACACTTATACAGCGGTGAATTTCACCTCTTCTGTGTGCGTCAATAGAATCCTTTATTATTTCAAAGGACAAAATATCGTAATCTCCTATACGGAGTTTTTCCTTTATTGAGCTTTTTATATCCTCGTCGGTATATCTCAGAGGGAGAAGTAGGTTGGTTATTTTAAGCATTTTTATTTAATCCGTTTCCAACAATATATGCCGTTGCCCAAGCCCAATGGAGGTTATATCCTCCGCAGTCGCCTACACAGTCGAGTGCTTCTCCCGTGCAGTAAAGACCACGAACTTTATTTGATTCAAGGGTAACGGGGTTAAATTCATTAAGCCTTGCACCTCCGCAGGTTGCCTGCGACTGTTCTTTCCCCAAAACGGATTCTACCGTAAAGGAAAGGGCTTTTATTGTTTTTGCAAGCTTTGTTAAATCGTTATCAGTCAGGGAAGAAACCTCCTTGCTGATATTTATATTACACTTTTCCAGAATATACTGACCGAGTGCCTTGTGCAAAAATCCTGTTAAAAAGTCATCAGCCTTGAAATGAGAGAGTGCTTTTGATCTCTTTTTAAGTATTGACAAGAACATATCTTCATCATACTCGGGAACTAAATCAATTTCTATAACGCTTCCTTTTCTGCACAGCCTTGAAATCTGCATAATCGCAATTCCCGACAGACCGTAATCGGTAAGCTGAAGCTCACCTTGTTCCTTTTTGACAGGTTTTCCGCCGTCCTTAAGGGTAATCATACAATGTACTCTGATTCCTTTTAGCTTTGTAACCTTTTCCCGTACTTTGACGGGGGAGAGGGCATAGCAAGTCGGTGTTATATTGTGACCGAATGATTTTAAAAGGCTAAAGGCGTTTCCGTCCGTGCCAAAAGATGGAGCAGACATACCTCCCGAGGATATTACAATCTTGTCGAAAGTTTCACCAAGAACAGAAAAATAATTTCCTTTTTTCTCAATGCTTTTTATAAAAGTACCCGTGCGGATTTTGATTCCCAGATGCTCGCACTCAAACCTCAGGGCATCGCTTACTGCATTTGCACGGCGTGAATACGGATATATTCTGCCGTTTTCTTCGCACAGCAGTATTCCCAGACTTTCAAAAAACTGCCTTTCATCATCGGGTGTAAAGGCAGAAAGTATGGAGGAGAGCATTTCGGGATTGCGGGAAAAATAATTTTCAGAAGATATATCGGTATTGGAAAGATTACATCTTCCATTTCCCGTAGCCAGAAGCTTTTTTAAAACTCTGTCACTGCGTTCAAACACAGTGACAGAGTTTTCTTTACATATTCTTTTTGAAAAAATAGCTGTGGCAATGCCGCTTGCACCACCGCCGATTACTGCAATTTTCAAAGTATATCAGCCTCGCTTTTTTTATCACGGGTCATGAGGGAAAGAACTTCTTTCTTCGGGTCTGCGTTTTCAAAAAGCACACGGTATGCCGCATTTACAATGGGCATTTCAATATTATGCTTTTTAGCGAGTTTATACGCCGCCTCGGTTGCCCATACGCCCTCTACGGTCATATGAACTTCCTCGAGAGCTTCGGAAAGAGTCTTACCCTGTCCGATTAGTATTCCTGCACGGCGGTTACGGCTGTGCATAGATGTGCAGGTTACGATAAGGTCGCCTATACCTGTAAGCCCTGCAAAAGTTTCCGCCTTTGCACCTAAATTTATACCAAGGCGTGTTATTTCGTGAATACCTCTTGTCATAAGAGCCGCCTTTGTATTGTCACCGTAGCCGAGACCGTCTGTAATACCTGCACAAAGGGCGATAACATTCTTTAATGCACCCCCGAATTCCACCCCTGCAACATCACTGTTGGTATAAACACGGAAAGACGGTGCCATAAATACTTCCTGAAGCTTTTTCGCCATTTCCATATCCTTGCAGGCAATTACATTTGTAGTGGGGATTCCTCTGGCAACCTCTTCTGCGTGGGAGGGACCGCTTAATACCGCAATGGTAGAATTGGGCATTTCTGCTTCAAATGTTTCACTAAGCCTCTGTAGCTTTTCTTCGTCAATACCCTTTGAAATATTAACAAGTGTTTTACCGTCAGCACATTTGCCGAGTAACTTTGCTGTTGTCGGAACTGCCTTTGAAGGTACGGCCGAAACAATTATTTCACCGAATGCGGCAGCTTCTTCTATATCGTTTGTAAATGTTATGTCAGCATCACCGAACTTGATGCCGGGAAGAAATTCCTTGTTTTCCCTGTCTAAGGAAAGTCTCTCGCTTTCTTCCTTTTTATATGACCACAGACAAACGCTGTGACCGTTGGAGCAAAGGAGCAGTGTGATGGCAGTACCCCAACCGCCGCTTCCAATAACTGATATATTCATAGTGTTACCTCACTTTTTCTGTCCGAGTTTGTTTTCATTACCTGCAATAAGGCGTGCAATATTGGATTTGTGTCTGTAAATACACAAAAGTCCTATTATGGTGCAGAAAATTGAAAATGCATCAATTCTGAAAAACACGAAAGATGAAATTATTGCACCCACAGATGCACTGATTGATGAAAGAGAAACGTATTTTGAAATAAAAACTACAACAAGGAATATTATGAGTGAAACAAGTGCCGTAGCTGGGTGGAGTGCAATGAGTACAGCAAAGCTTGTCGCAACACCTTTACCACCCTTGAAATTGTAGTAAACAGGGAAATTATGCCCAAGCACTGCACCAAGTGCCGCACTGCATTCAAAAATATCACCATTAAGAATAAGCCTTGCAACAATAACGGCAATAACACCCTTTAATATGTCAAGAAGAAATACGATTGCCGCAGGACCTTTACCGTATGTACGGAGCACATTGGTTGCTCCTGCGTTTCCGCTTCCGTGGTTTCTTATATCATCACCGCGGAGCTTTGAATATATAATTGCAAAATTAAGTGAGCCGAAAAGGTAACCAAGAATTAAACAAAGTACAATTTTCAAAATATCAGGCATCGTTCTTGCTCCTTTCTCTTACAATGAACTTAAGGGGTGTAGCCTTAAGCTCAAATGCATCACGGATGCAGTTTTCAATATATCTTATATAACTGAAGTGTGCCAGTTCGTGGTCGTTTACAAAGATTACAAACGTGGGAGGCTTCGTTGAAACTTGAGTCATATAGTAAAGTTTCAATCTCTTACCCTTGTCGCTGGGGGGCTGAACACGCATTGTAGCCTCTGCAAGACAGTCGTTTAATACACCAGTCTGAAGACGCATTGAATTTTGATTTGTTACATAGGTAACAGTTTCAAAAATATTATTTAATCTCTGTCCCGTCTGTGCGGAAATAAAGAGAATGGGGGCATATGTCATAAAGCTTAATTTTTCGTGAATTTCCTTTGTAAATTCATTTACGCTGCTATTATCCTTTTCAACTAAATCCCATTTGTTTACGCAAATAATGGATGCTTTACCCTCGTCGTGTGCATAACCTGCAATTTTTGCATCCTGCTCACTTATACCCTCAGTAGCATCAATCATTATAAGGCATACATCACAACGCTCAACCGCACTGTATGAACGGATAACGCTGTATCGTTCAAGGGAATCTGTTACCTTTGCCTTTCTTCTGATACCTGCCGTGTCAATAAGAGTATATTTTTCTCCGTTGTGCTCATAAAGTGTATCAATACTGTCACGGGTTGTTCCTGCAATATTTGATACAATAACACGGTTTTCACCGAGGAGCTTATTCACAAGAGAGCTCTTTCCTGCATTGGGCTTTCCTACGATTGCAATTTTTATTGTATCGTCTTCCTCCTCTTCTTCTGCAGAGGGGAAGTATTTTGCACATTCGTCAAGAACATCACCCACACCCATCTTATGAAGGGAAGAAATTGCAATGGGGTCACCAAGACCGAGATTGTAAAATTCGTAGAAATCCAAGGGAGGCTCACCTGGGGTGTCAACCTTGTTTACAACGAGAACAATGGGCTTACCCGACTTCTGCAGCATTGTGCAAACCTCCTGATCTGCCGCTGTCATACCGTCGCGGATGTCTGTCATAAAGATTATGACGTGTGCCATATCAATTGCAAGCTCCGCCTGCATTCTCATTTGCTCAAGAATAATATCCTTGGAATAAGGCTCAATACCGCCTGTATCAATCATTGTAAAGGTTTTACCGCACCACTCACCGTCGGCAAATATACGGTCACGGGTAACACCGGGAGTGTCTTCTACAATAGATATGCGTTTGCCTGCTATTTTATTAAATAATGTGGATTTACCCACATTAGGTCTGCCAACAATGGCAATAATGGGCTTTGACATTTCTTTTTGCCCCTTTCTTAATTAGTTATCGCGTCCAAAAGCTCATAACCGTCATCGCCTACTGCGATGATTTTAACACCGAGAGCTTTTTCAATATCTTCGGTGGTTGTATCATCAAGAAATATATTTTCACCGTCACGAAGCATATTTTTAGTGATGATAAGTGTGTCTCCGAGCTTTTTGTCCTTAAGCTGTGAGATTATGTCGCATCCGCACAGAAGCCCTGAAACCGTTATTTCATGACCGAAAAAGTCATTTATGATTTTTTCAACAGCTATATTTATATTCGGATATTTTTCCTTTACCGCACCTGCAAGGGAGGAAAGGAAATCGTAAGGTGCAACACCGCAAACAAGTGTGATGTTTCTTTCTTCACATTTTTCGGGAGCATCTTTGAGTGCATCGAAAAATTCCTCGCGCATACTTGCTATCATTCCCACACCGTTTTCAATCTGGGGAAAACCGTAGTAAGCCTTGCTATCGGGAATACTGTACCCTGCTTTAAGGTAGATTTCATCAGATGCATACACAAATCCTGTTCCCACCTCAGAAAGTGCTTTTTTCTGCCACTTTTCAATTTCGGCAATGAGTTTTTTCGCCTTTTCACCATCTACTGCGGTCATAGGGCAGAGTCCCTCACGGTGCTTTGTAAGCCCTATGGGAACCACGGACACACTTTTTACACATTCACGCATTTTGTAAAGCTCGGAAATGGTATAGTCAAGCTCTTCTCCGTCGTTGTACCCGGGGCAGAGGACAATCTGGCAGTTCATAACAATGCCGTTATCGTGAAGCTTCTGCATTATTTCGGGAAGCCGTGCCGCTTTGGGATTTTTCAGCATTTTCACCCTTAAATCAGGGTTCATAGTGTGAACAGAAATATTTATGGGACTTATACGAAGTCTTATAATTCTGTCAATTTCATCATCACTAAGATTTGTAAAGGTCACATAATTTCCCTGAAAGAATGAAAGACGTGTATCGTCGTCCTTGAAATAAAGACTTTCCCTCATTCCCTTGGGAAGCTGGTCGATAAAGCAGAACACACACTTGTTCGCACAGTGCTGAGGCTTGTCCATAAGTGAATTTTCAAACTCTACCCCAAGTGGTTCATAGGCATCCTTTTCAAATTCAACCTCTGCCTCTTCGCCCTGCTTTGTCAACACAGTAAGTGTAATATACTCATCATTTATAAGGAAGCGATAGTCAAGCACATCCTTGATTTCCGTATCATTGATTTTAAGTATTGTGTCGCCGATTTCAAGACCAAGCTCTTCAGCAATAGAATCAGATTCAACATATTTAATTATTGCTGCCAATGTGCTCACTTCCTTTGTCTGGGCTATTACTCTTTTACTCTTTCTACACCATTAACGATGGCTAAACCTAACTCATCTAATTGCTTCTTATCAACCACATCAGGAGACTGAATCATAAGCTCACCGCTGTCCTTAACCTTGGGGAATGCAATTGTATCACGGATAGATTCACAACCTGCCATCAGCATAACGATTCTGTCAAGACCGAAAGCAAGTCCGCCATGGGGAGGTGTGCCGTAACGGAAGGCATTAAGAAGATAACCGAATCTTTCCTGCGCCTGCTCGGGAGTAAAGCCAAGGGTCTCAAACATTTTTTGCTGCATAGCAGGGTCATAAATACGGATACTACCGCCGCCAAGCTCATAACCGTTAAGAACAATGTCATATGCCTTTGCTCTTACCTTGCCGGGGTCTCGGTCAAGGAGTTCGATATCCTCGTCCTTGGGAGAGGTAAAGGGATGGTGCATTGCAACATAGCGGTTTTCTTCCTCATCATACTCAAGGAGCGGGAAGTCCGTTACCCAAAGGAGATTGAACATACCCTCAGGAATAAGGTCGAATCTCTTTGCAATCTCACAGCGGAGTGCACCGAGGGAAGCGTAAACAACACTTGCTTTAAGGTCTGCAACAAAGAGAATAACGTCTCCTGCCTTTGCATCTGCCTTATCGGCAATTGCCTGAAGCTCCTCGGGAGAGAAGAACTTAGCAATAGAACCGCGGATTTCGTTTTCATCCACGATAAGCCAAGCCATACCCTTTGCCTTGTATGTCTTAACAAACTCAACGAGACTATCGAGTGTCTTTCTTGTAAGCTTGTCGGAAAGTCCCTTTGCATTTATTGCACGGACACTGCCGCCATTTTTAACTGTATCTGCAAATGCACTGAAACCGCAACCGTCAAAAAGCTCACTCATATCGCAAAGCTCAAGACCGAATCTTGTGTCGGGCTTGTCACTGCCGAATCTATCCATAGCCTCTTGCCATGTAAGACGGGGCAGAGGAAGTGTTACATCATAGTCAAGAACTTCCTTGAATACTTTCTTGAGAAAGCCTTCGTTGATTCCCATAACGTCATCTTCTTCAACAAAGCTCATTTCAAGGTCAATCTGTGTAAATTCGGGCTGACGGTCAGCACGGAGGTCTTCATCACGGAAGCACTTTGCTATCTGGAAATATCTGTCCATACCGCCGAGCATCAGAAGCTGTTTGTACTGCTGGGGGGACTGGGGAAGAGCAAAGAAGTTACCGGGGTAAACACGGCTGGGAACAAGGTAGTCGCGTGCACCCTCGGGTGTGCTCTTTGTAAGGATGGGTGTTTCTATTTCAAGGAAACCGTTCTCATCAAAGTAGTTTCTTGCAACTTGTGTTACTCTGTGACGCATCTCGAGTGTTTTTACGAGAGTAGGTCTTCTGAGGTCAAGGTAACGGTATTTAAGACGGAGGTCTTCGCCTGCCTTAACATCGTCTGTTACAACAAAGGGAGTAACCTCGCTTGTGTTGAGAATACGAAGCTCCTCAGCTTCAATTTCAACTTTACCTGTGGGGATGTTTTCGTTGATGTTACTTCTCATTCTTACCTTACCGGTAACGGCAATTACATATTCCATGTGAAGTGTAGCTGCTTTTTCCTGAAGCTCGGCATTGCCCGGCTCAAATACTATCTGGGAGATACCGCTCCTATCACGGATATCAACGAATACAAGTCCGCCCATGTTTCTTTCCTTGGCAACCCAACCCATAAGGGTAACAACCTCTCCGATGTGCTCCTCACGAAGTTCACCGCACTTATATGTTCTTTTTAAACCTTTGATTGTATCCATCTCAATTACTCCTTCACTATCTTAATAAGCTCATCCAGATTTTCAAGACTTACCTCTGTATGTTCTTTTTCTGTCATATTTTTAAGGTTTGCAACCTTTTTCTCTGCTTCGTCACCACCGATTACCATACTGTAACGGGCACCGCATTTGTCAGCGTATTTCATCTGTGCTTTAAGGCTTCTTCCACACAAATCTCTTTCACACTTTACTCCCTGTTTTCGGAGTTTATCGGCAAGTGACGTTACGAAAAACTTCGTTTCATCACCGATATTTGCAATAAATATATCGGGAACGTCGGAAAACTCGGGCATATTACCGCTTGCCTCAAGTGCCATTATAATACGCTCAATACCCATTGCAAATCCGATTCCGGGAGTAGGTGCTCCACCGATTTCTTCAATAAGACCGTCGTATCTTCCACCACCACAAACTGTTCCTGCAGTTCCCTCAATAGCTGTCTTGAATTCAAATACTGTCTTGGTATAGTAGTCAAGGCCACGAACGATAGTACCATCTACATTGTACTCAATTCCCATTGCTTCAAGATGTTTCTTTACTTCTTCAAAATGTTCACTGCATTCTTCACAGATGTAATCAAGAAGAACGGGTGCCTTATCGGCAATCTCTCCGCAAACGGGACTCTTACAGTCAAGGATACGAAGAGGATTCTTGTCAAATCTGTCACGGCAGGTTGCACAAAGTGTACCATCCTCAATATAGGGACGGAAATAGTTTTTGAGTGCCTCGTTATACTTACTGCGGCAGTTAGGACAGCCGATAGAGTTGATGTTAAGGGAAAGCTTGTCAATACCAAGCTCATTAAGAACTGTCTTGGCAAAAGAAATAACCTCTGCATCAACGGTAGGCTCACTTGTACCGTAACATTCTGCACCGAACTGATGGAATTCCCTGAGTCTTCCTGCCTGTGGCTTCTCATAACGATAACAGGTAATGTTATAGCAAAGCTTTGCAGGGAGGGGCTGGGCATAAATGTTATGCTCAAGAAAAGCCCTTGCAACAGATGCAGTACCCTCGGGACGGAGTGTGATGCTTCTTCCACCTTTATCGTTAAAGGTGTACATTTCTTTCTGTACAACGTCGGTGGTATCACCGACTCCGCGTTCGAAAAGTTCTGTATGCTCAAACACGGGTGTGCGGATTTCACTATAACCGAAACGGGAGCTTATATCGGATATTTTCTTTTCAATGTATTTCCATTTCAAAATGTCGGGTGCAAGTATATCTGCGGTACCTCTTGGTGCAGTTATTGCCACGAAAATCAGTCCTTTCTTACGGATAAACACAATATCTCCAATTTTACATATAATATCACTTTATTTTACTATTATATGGGTAGTTATGTCAAGTATTAATAGAAAAATAAATAGATAATGTATTAAATAAAAAACTTTGAAAAAAATAAAAAAAAACAGTTGACAAACAGAAAAAAACATTGTATATTATACGAGTAGTCTTTGACGGACACCTTATTATAGCCGAATTGTGTAAGGGTAGCACAGCAGACTCTGACTCTGTATGTCTGGGTTCGAATCCTAGTTCGGCTACCAGAAGAACAGAACGATTTAGATGACAATCTGAGTTGTTCTGTTCTTTATTTATTCACTTAAGGTAAAGGTAGATGTTTTGATTATAAATAGGATGTTAGTACATAAATAAATTTTAATTTTATAGTTGAAAAGATGGTTAAATGTGATATAATATACAAAATAAAATAGAATTAACAAAAGAGGTGTCGGAAATGTCAGAATGGTTAAGTATATTAAGTGCTTGTGGTTCAGTC
>JAZUPX010000083.1:0-17760 GCA_045605405.1 Clostridia bacterium | reverse complement strand
TAAGAAATGCAGTAGTTTTTTCTCTGTGTACACTCATAATCATTTTGTGCGGTGTGACAGTTGCATATGTATTGAATGGGATAATTCCCGCGCATAAAACTCCCGTGAATACAGAGAAAGTGCCTGAGAATATATATTCCTCATTTCCTTATTATAAGGAAGAATATGAAAACAGATACACAAGCTATGCAGCACAGAATCCCCAACTGTCAGATGAGGATGTTGTGTGGATGGTTAATGCAAATCAGGACAAGCCCAAGTATAATTATGACATTCCCGTTTCGGGGTATGACGACATTTGCATTATAGTAAACAAATACTACAAGGTACCTGACGGGTATTCACCTCCTGACCTTGTGAACGTAGACGGACAGAAAATGAGGAAGGAAGCCGCAGATGCTTTTGTAAAGATGCGTAATGATGCTTCGAGGGAAAACCTCAGAATCCGTGCGGTTTCAGGATACAGAACGGTCAGCTATCAGCGTGGCTTATACAACCGCTATCTTTCAAGTGATTCGCAGGAGAATGTAGACCGTTACAGTGCCCGACCAGGTTACAGTGAACACCATACAGGCTTGGCGGTTGATGTTTTTGGTTCGGTTGACGGACTCAGGCAGTTTGAAAACACGCCCGAATTTCCGTGGGTGAGGGATAATTGCTACAAATACGGATTTATCATCAGATATTTTGAAGAAACCGAGGATATTACGGGATATGAGTCGGAGCCGTGGCATCTTCGTTATGTTGGTGCTAGGGTAAGCGCCGATATGAAAGAAAAAGGCATTAACAGCTTTGAAGAATATCACGCAAAATACTTGCAGTAAGGAGGATACATAATGTTTTGTAAAAAATGCGGAAAAGAATTAAAAGACGGAACAAAATTTTGCTCAGGCTGTGGAACGGCGGCTGGGGAGCAAGCTCAAAACCAGAATACAACACTGCAGGGAGAAGTTTACAGAGAGCCATATGTTGCACCTAAAACAAAGAAAAAGGATTCCAAATCCCTCATAATTGTCCTTTGCGTAACTGTTGCAGTTCTTGTTATAACCCTTGCAGTTATTCTGATAGCAGGGCTTACAGGCAAAAAGGGAATGGCGCTTTCAGTATATGACTACCCCCGCGAAACAGATAATATTTCATATGTTCTAAGAGGAAAGGTTTCATCCTATGACAAGAACGCGGCTTTGTATATCAACGGTGAGCAGATAATCTTTGTTGAAAAGGGAGAATCAAATCTGGAATGGAATCAGGAAGTGTGGCTCACAAAGGGAATGAACACTTTCTCCATAGTTCTTGAAACCGAAGACGGAAACACAAAAACCGAAACAGTTGAAATAGAATATGCGCCCGAGCTTCTTTATCCGCAGGGAACGGTGCTTGTAAAATCAGACCCCGCAGGTATTTTCATTAGACCTACCCCTGCCATAACAAAGGAGTATATTCTCTATGTGCCATACAACGATTTCAGCACACAGTTTGTATGTCAGGGAGAGGAGTATATTGACGGGGACGGTTTTACATGGTGTAAAGTAAAAATCCCGAGCGGAAGACTCGGCTGGGTTCGTTCTGACATAGTAAAATCACTTTATTAATTATATTAAAAAGGGAGAAGCCTCTGCAGTTTGCAGAGGCTTCTCCTTTTATGAATAAGACAATGAAAATATCAGATTATATGTCCTTTTTCCTTTACTTTTTCAGCTATTATTTTAGCATATTCGTGGCATTTTTCTTCGCTTTCGCTTTCAATCATAATTCTAATCACCGGCTCTGTACCACTTTGCCTGAGGAGAACCCTTCCTTTTCCGTCAATAAGCTTTTCAACCTCATCCTTTGCACTAAGTACATCAGAATCAGAAAGAACTGCACCCTTATCCTTTACACGGATATTCTGTGTGTATTGGGGATAAAGCTTAACGGGGGAGGCAAGCTCTGTAAGAGAAAGCTTGGAATCACAGAGTTCCTCTGTAATCATAATTGCGGTCAGTATACCGTCGCCTGTTGTAGCATATTTCTTGAGGATTATATGTCCCGATTGTTCACCGCCAAGACCGTAATCGTTCTCCTGCATACATTCGTAAACAAATCTGTCACCAACATTGGTCTGTATGCATTTAATTCCTATTTCGGAAAGGCTTGAGATAAGACCGCTGTTTGACATTATCGTTGCGACAAGTGTGTCGTCGTTGAGAATACCCCTTGATTTAAGACGTTTGCCCAGAATGTACATCATAGCATCGCCGTCTACAATGTTTCCGTTTGAGTCAACGGCAATACATCTGTCAGCATCACCGTCAAAGGCGAAACCTACATCAAGGTGCTGTTCGCGAACGAGTTTGCAGAGGTTTTCAATATGTGTTGAACCGCAATTTTCATTGACGTTAAGACCGTTGGGGTCTGCACCTATAACAGTGGTCTGTGCACCCAATGCACCGAAAACGGATTTTGCAATCATCCATGAAGCACCGTTTGCACAGTCAAGACCGATTTTAAGGTGCTTGTATGAATGGGATGCAAGGGAAATGAGATAACCTACATAGCGGTTTCTTCCTGAGGAATAGTCCACAATACAGCCAATCTTCTCCCTTGTTGCAAGAGGGAGGTCATCACCTGCAACACCCAATGCGGACAAATCACCGTCAATGTATGCTTCTATAAGAGGAGTTGTTTCGTCATCAAGCTTTTCGCCGTAACGGTTGATAACCTTGATTCCGTTATCATAAAAGGGGTTGTGAGAAGCGGTTATCATAATACCGCAGTCAAATTCGTCCTGCCTTGTTACATAAGACACGCTGGGTGTTGTTGTAACGTGGAGCATATATGCGTCAGCACCAGATGCAGTAATTCCTGCAACTATGGAGTATTCAAGCATATAGCTTGAACGGCGTGTGTCTTTACCTATTACGATACGGGGACGGTAGCCTGTCTTGTGACATCCCGAAAGCGGGGAAGAGTAGTACCAACCCAAAAATCTTCCCACACGGTAGGCCTGCATAGAGGTCAGAGTCATATTAGCTTCTCCTCTGAAACCGTCTGTTCCGAAATATTTGTTTTTCTGCCTCTTGGAAGATGCCTTTTCAAGAAGAGCTATTTTTTCGCAGAGAAGCTCATCTGTCGAAATTCCGAAAAGCTCACATAACTGTAAAACTTTATCTATCTGGGGAAGTGCCTGGTCCATTTCCCATTTTGAAACAGACTGGCGGGATACCGATATTTTTTCAGCTAATTGCTCCTGAGAAATATCGGCAGAAATTCTAAGCGCGGCAATTTTTTCACCGATTGTCATAGTAATCACAACTCCTTACAAAGTACCTTTTACTAAATTATAACAGAATGAAAATTTGTTATCAATCAACTTGAGTTGGAAATTAATGCAACCGCAGGTTGACGAGAAACAGATAAAAACACAATGTTTTCTCCTTGAATTATACATAAAAACACACATAATGTAAAGTAAAATTTACAAAAAGTAAAAGCTACTCTCTAAATAAGAGAATAGCTTCTGCTTTTATTTTATTATTTTTTTGTGACTATATTCCCCTCAGCCTTAAAAATAGAGTTTTCTTTTAAATAACCTCTCACACGGGAAAGGGGATAGATTGTACAATTTCTGCCGATAACAGTTCCGGGACAGAGTACGCTGTTACAGCCAACTTCCGTAAAGTCGCCAACCATTGCACCAAACTTTTTAAGTCCCGTTTCAAGTTTTTCATCGCCGTTTTTTATTGAAACAAGAGTTTTGTCACTCTTTACGTTTGATGTAACTGCACCTGCACCGAGGTGGGATTTGTAACCCAAAATTGAATCTCCCACATAATTAAAATGCGGAATCTGTACATTATCAAAAATAATTGAGTTCTTCATCTCTGTGGAATTTCCGACAACAGAATTTTTTCCTACAATTACTCCGCCGCGGATAAAGGCACAATGCCTTACCTCTGCACCCTCGTCAATAATGCAGGGCGCTGCAATAAATGCTGTAGGAGCAATCTTTGCAGATTTAGAAACCCATACATTGGGTGAAATCTCATCAAACTTTTCTTTATCAAGCTTTTCACCCAGAGAAAGAGTAAATTCCTTGATTTTTGAAAGCACCTGCCATGGATATTCACAGCCCTCGAACACCCCTGCAGCTATAGTTTTGTCAAGGTCAAACAGTTCTTTTATTTTCATTTTTTTCGCCTCCTGTTAATTCATTGTATATGCAACAGCTCATTTTTGCAACAGTTTTTTTTAACTGTCAAAATGAAAATACAGGAAATAACAATAAATTTACAAAAATTTATTGCTTGTTTAATAAATTCGCTGTATACTGAAACAAATGTGAGGTGTATTATGAAGAAAGCCTATAAATATATTTCGTTAGTGATTATTATAGCGACAATGGCAGCAATATCCTCTATAGCAGTTCCTTTCCTCAGATCGTTCAATGAGCCTCAGGAGTTCAGAAGTTTTATAGAGAATTTTGGAATATTTGGAATAGGAGTAATGCTATTGATACAAATCGGGCAGATAGTAGTTGCTTTTATTCCCGGAGAATTGGTTGAATTTCTGGCAGGCTGTATGTACGGGAGCATTGGTGGTCTTGCAGTGTGCCTTGTGGGAGTATCGGTTGGACAAGCAATAATTTTTCAAATGGTCAGAAAGTTTGGTCATGAATTTGTTGAAGCTGCAGCAGGAAGCAAAGCAATGGGTAAGCTGAAATTCCTTAAAGATGAGAAAAAATTAAAGCGTGTTATATTTCTTTTGTTTTTTCTTCCGGGAACCCCAAAAGCAATCATAACCTATGCCGTTCCTTTTACTACTATAAAACTTAAAGATTTCCTATTACTTACAGCTGTTGCAAGAATTCCGTCGATAGTATCCTCAACATATGCAGGAAGTGCATTTGTAAAAAATAACTACAAACCACTGCTCATAGCCTACGGTATAATTCTTGCTGTTTCATTAATAGGATTTGTTCTTTATAGATGGTATGAGAAGAAGTTAAACAAACGGTGTCCCTAAAGGACACCGTTTGTTATCCCACATAATCCTCTACAAATTTTACGATTTCATCGAGAGAATTGAATTCTATTCCTTTTTGTAAAGCTTCACGGTCGTTTTTTGGAAGAAACATAATCGGCACATCATAACTGCTGTGAAGTTTTTCCGTACCGTCTGCGTTTTTTATGAACAGTGCAACCTTGCCTTTGTCCTCTCGGAGAATATAGCTTTGGACAGAATTTTTAGCAGGGTCTTCCGTTTGCTGGGCAGATATATCGTCAGTATCGTTGTTTACGACGGCTGTTTTTGATGCGGAAGGAGAGGACTCCTTTTTTGCAGGAGAAACCTGCTTTGTGGAAATTTCCTCTTTTGCTGCTGTTGTGCCGAAGATATAACCTGCCATAGAGCAGGAAAATATAGCGCTCAGAACAAGGAATGCTGAAAGGACGGTTCTTGGTTTCATTGAAGTACCTCCGAAGAATAGCTTGGTTTTATGTCCTTTATTTTGTGCAGATGTTGGCATAATATACAAATAAAGTGCTTTTTGTAACACTTTTTTAATGCTTTGATGTTATACTTTACTATGTATAAGTAAAAGGAAAAGTGTTTTTTACAGATAATATTGCATCGGGAGGTGCATCGTATGGAAAGAAAATCGGTTAACAACAGCGGGAACAGGCAGGTTTCAACTGCACCGCGCCGCAAAGGAAAAAGAAAAAAGAAAAAAAGTATATTTGCCAGACTGCTTTCAGGTGCGGGTATTGCTCTTGGATTGCTTGTAGTTGCGGTTGTGGGACTTGTTGCAGGCTCTCTTGCAGGCTATGTGGAGGATGCAGAGCTTATAGATGTTGAAAATATGCGGCTGAATCTTACGTCCTTTGTCTACGTTCATGATTCCGACACGGGTGAAATGATAGAGTACGAACAGCTTTATGATACCGAAAACCGTATATGGGTATCCGGCTCAGATATTCCAGAGCATATGAAAAATGCTTTTATAGCTATTGAGGATGAACGTTTTTATTCTCATAACGGTGTGGATTTGAAGAGATTTATGGGTGCTGCAGTCCAGTATATTACAAACAGGGGTAATTCCAGCTATGGCGGAAGCACCATAACTCAGCAGCTTATCAAGAATCTTACAAGGGATGATGATTACTCCGTAAAGCGAAAAATTCAGGAAATCTACCGTGCGTACAATCTTGAGAAAGACCTCTCCAAGGATGAGATTCTTGAGTATTATCTTAACACCATTTATCTCAGCCAGAAATGTAATGGTGTAGGAAGTGCATCCCTTACTTATTTCGGGAAGCCTGTTTCCGAGCTTTCTCTGGCAGAATGTGCAGTTCTTGCAGGTATAACCAAATACCCGACAAAGTATGACCCGCTGCAAAATCCTCAAAATAACAAGGACCGTCAGCTTGTAATTCTTAAAAAAATGCTTGACCTTGGCTTTATTACCAAGTCTGAGTATGAGGATGCAAAGGTTCAGGAACTTAAGTTTATGCCCAAAAGGTCTGAATCCGAGCAAAAGTATCAGAGCTATTTTACAGACGCGGCAATAGAGCAGGTTGTAGCGGATATGATGAGCCAGTATAACTACACAAAAGAGTTTGCTATGCAAATCCTCTACAACGGCGGATTGAAAATATATATTTCTATGGACCCAGAAATTCAGGGGCATATAGATGCAGTATACAACGACCCCTCGGCATTCCAGAAGGCGGCAGGAAGCACTCAGCCTCAGTCATCAATGGTAATTATGGACCCCTATACAGGACTTGTTAAGGGTCTTGCAGGCGGCAGAGGAGAAAAAGAGGGTAATCGTACCCTTAACCGTGCAACACAGACACTTCGTCAGCCCGGTTCTTCCATAAAGCCTCTTACCGTGTATGCTCCTGCAATTGAATACGGACTTGTAACTCCGTCAACAATTGTAAATGATGCTCCCGTTTCTTTTGGCTCCTGGGCACCGAGGAATGATGACCGCGGATTTGCAGGAAGAATTACGGTGTCAGCCGCACTCAGAGGCTCCCGAAATGTTCCTGCTTCGAAGATTTGTAATTATCTTACGGCAGAAGCGGCTTTTGACTTTATGAGGAATAATCTTCATGTAAGCACTGTTGTAAAGGAACGTAAGCAAAACGGGAAGATTCTTTCCGATGTGGGGCTTGCTCCCATAGCATTGGGGGGACTTACCGATGGTGTATCAGTTCTTGATATGTGTGCAGCGTACTGCACATTCCCCAACGGCGGAAAATATATCAAACCCTCTCTTTATACCAAGGTGCTTGATTCTGAAGGTAATGTTATCCTTGAGCATAAGGGTGAAGAACAAATTGCGATGAGTGAAACCACCGCTAAGGATATGATAGAAATGATGCAGGGTGTTGTAACAGGCGGTACAGGAACGGCTGCAAGACTTTCAGGAATGAGAGTTGCAGGTAAAACAGGTACAACATCCAACAATCATGACAGATGGTTTGTAGGCTACACTCCCTACTATGTAGGTGCTGTATGGTTTGGTTATGACCAGCCTGCCGCACTCAGGGGATTCTCTCCCAACCCTGCGGCAGTAGCGTGGAGAAAGGTAATGGCACCTATTCATAAGGATTTACCTAACAAGGCTTTCCTGCAGAATGATAACGACAGTAAATACAGCATTATGCTTTGTGCTGACAGCGGTATGCGTGCAACCCCTGCTTGTAAAAACCTTACAAGCAAGGATTACAAGGCAAGTGCAATTCCCGATAAACGCTGTACAACCCACCCATATACGTTTAATAAAAACGAACTGAACTCAGGTGAGGTTATTGAAAAAGACGAAGAAATAGAGGGAATTGTTGAAAACCCTGAGGGAGAAAATCCCGAGGGCACAGCTTCGTCAGACACACCAATTCTTCCCGAGGGGGGACAGACACCTCCCCCTGAAGATACTCCAGCACCGCCTCCAACAGGTGGAGAAGCCGGAATTGAGGGAATAGGAATATAAGGAGAAAGTATGGAATATAAAGAATATCTTGTAAAAAGAAATAAAAATATAAAAGAAAAAATTTTAACGCTGTTACTCTACCTTGCAGCAACCGTGCTTGCCTTTTCGTGTTTTGTCCTTCTCATCAATTTTGGGGGAATAGGTTTGCTTTTGGCTGTAGGTATGTACTTTGGCGCACATAAAATTTCAGCAAGATTTAACCGCGAGTATGAGTACACCATAACAGGTGACGGAGTAGATATTGATGTAATATACAACAAGACAGCAAGAAAAAGATTAATCAGTTTTTCTGTCAGGGAAGCGGCTGTGCTTGCATCTGTAAAAGATGAAAACCACAAGCACTATTTAAACGGAACCTTTGACAAGGAAATTTCTGCAATAACAAACAGCAAGGATGCTAACGTGTATTTTGCTGTTGTGGAAGCAGACGGAAGAACTCTTGTGAAATTTGAGCCTCCACATGCAGCTCTTGAAATGTTGAAAAAGCACGCCCCCTCCAAGGTTTTTATATAAGGATTTGATGAAAAATGTTGTTTTTATCCGTAGAGATGATAAGAGAGGCGGAAAGAAAGGCTATGGAGAATGTTTCCTCCATGCATCTTATTGAAAACGCCGCAAAAGTTTGTTTTGACGAGCTCAGAAATTTTGATTCTGTAAGAGTGTACTGCGGTAAAGGAAATAACGGCAGTGACGGTTACGCCACTGCCATTCTTTTGAAAAAACACGGAAAAAGGGTTGAAATTGTCCCCGTGGCAGAGCCGGAAAGTCCCGAATGCAGGATTCTTTACAGAAAAGCAATTGAAGAAGAAATTCCCATAACACGGGGAGTAACCTTTCCCACGGAGGAATTTCAGTGCAGTTTTGATGCCGTTTTCGGAATTGGTGTAAAGGGAGAAATTACAGACACAAATATTGTCCGTGCAATAGAAATGATAAATGCTTCAGACGGGTATGTTTTTTCCTGTGATGTGCCAAGCGGAATGGACAGCGACACGGGAAAGGCTTGTGGAATCTGTGTAAAAGCGGACAAGACTATTACATTTACTGCGCCTAAGAGAGGAATGCTTTCCAACGACAGCGTGGATTTATGCGGTGAAATAGTTATTGCCGAGGTGGGAATCCCCGTCCAGTATGACACTATTACCGAAAGCACCTGTGTTCCGCTTACAAAAAAGCTCATAAAAACAATGATGCCTGCAAGAAGCCGTTATTCCCACAAAGGGAATTTTGGTACAACCGTAATAGTAGCAGGAAGCAGGACTATGTCGGGTGCGGCAGCAATGGCAGCAATGGCAGCAATGAGAAGCGGCTGCGGTCTTGTAAAGGTTATTGCACCGTCACCCATATGCTCCGTGCTGAATATATTGATAAAGGAAGCTATTGTAATTCCTGTACCCGAGCAAAACGGAGTAATGCTTCCCGAACTTTCACACGAAGCACTTTCAGCAATAAGAACAGCGGACACCGTTCTGGTTGGCTGTGGGTTGGGAAAAGGCAGGCACGACCTCCTTATCACAAATATCCTCAATATAGCATCCTGCCCCGTGGTGATTGACGCTGACGGTATCAATGCCCTTTCGGGAAAAATGGGTATTATACAGAACAAGGATGTTCTACTGACCCCCCACATAAAGGAATTTTCACGTATAAGCGGAATGGAAATTTCCGAAATAGAAAGCCGAAGAATACATAATGCCGATAAATTTGCCCGTGCAAACGGAATTCATCTCCTGCTTAAAGGGGCAAGGACAGTGATTACATACGGCGGCAGTAACAAATATGTCTGCCCTCTTGCCACCAGTGCTCTTTCCAAGGCAGGAAGCGGAGATGTGTTGGCAGGAATAATTGCATCACTTTGTGCTCAGGGACTTTCCCTTACAGACAGCGCAGCGGCAGGCTGTTTTATACACGCATATGCAGGAATGCTGGGTGAAAAGGAGATAGGTGCATTTTCCGTAACGGCAGATGATTTAATAAACCTTATTGCTCCTGCGATAAGAGAAATTCTTGCCTGAATTGTATCAGATAGGAAAAAACTGTGCATAATGAAAATGTAGATGGCACATCCAAAAGATACAGCGTTGCCTACATAAATGGAATAACTTACATTTGACCTGCCATAAATATTGTAGTATAATGGATACAGCATTTATTATAGGGGGCATGTCAGATGGAAAGTATGGTACAGCGCAAGGTATCTGTCACATTGCCCGATTTTTTGGTTGAGGAGACAGACCGACTCGCCTCGTCACTTAATCGGTCACGAAGTGAAATTGTTGCACTGGCAGTGAAAAGGTATATTGACGAAACTAAGAAAATTGAATTAAAGGAACAAATGAAAAAGGGATATCTGGAAATGGGCAGGATAAATCTTTCTCTTGCCGAAGATTCTCTGTTATCCGATGAAAGTGCATGTGAAATCTACGAGGAATTTTTATCGGAGAGTGAATAGGTTTGATAGTAAAACGCGGTGACATTTTTTATGCTGATTTAAGTCCTGTGGTAGGTTCTGAACAAGGCGGTATTAGGCCTGTTTTGGTAGTGCAGAATGATGTAGGGAATAAGTATAGCCCCACCGTCATAGCGGCGGCGATTACAAGCAAAATCAACAAGGCGAAGCTTCCCACCCACATTGAGCTTGACGCACAACAGTACGGGCTTTCCCGTGACAGTGTGATTCTTTTAGAGCAGGTCAGGACCATCGACAAACAGCGCCTTCGGGAAAAAATTGGTAAATTGGATGAACTGCAAATGATAAAAGTAAATGATGCCATATCAGTAAGCTTCGGGCTTATAGGCAATTGAAAGGATGTTACAAATGAAAAAGAGAGTTATTTTGTTTTTTGCCGTTACGTGCCTGCTTTTTGCGGCAGTAGTCTATGCGGCACAGCCGGGAACAGAGGAAGATCCCATCGTTACAAAAAGCTATATTGAAAGCGTTTTGTATCCCGAAATCAAGTTTAAGGTAGTAGAAGTCCCTGCAGGGAAGAGTGTAATCTGCTCTGCCGGTACAGAAATGATTCTCAGAATGGGTACCTGCAGTATCATCGGCACACAAAAAGGCGGTGTCAGTGATGTTACAATGGGTTACGACCTTGCAAACGGAACTGCCGTACAGGGAAACCATCTTCTTATTGTACCGCTTGACGACGGAAGAGGTGTTAAAACTTCAACCGATTGCCTTATAATGATAAAGGGCAGCTATACAATACAGTAAAATGACAATGACCGTGGAAAGCTTCCACGGTCATTGTTTTTTTGATAAAAACACGGACAAACATCTAAAATGTAACAAAATTAAAGAAAATAACAACCCCAACATATTGCGTTTTGTGAAAAATTCAAACACAAAAAATTAAAAAAATGTTACAAAGTTATAACAAAAATGGCAAAAAAGCTTGACAAACACCTTTTTGTTGTTTATAATGAGCAAGGCAAACGGAAAGGGGTATTTCCCCCACCGAAAAGGATGTGATTTTAATGTTTGCAACAAAAAAGGTTAAGGCAAGAATTGCCCTTATCAGTGCGATAGTTTTAATATTTACAAGTAATTTTTCCGCATTGGCAGCACCTTTTACTTACAACAGTATTGATGATGTAAGAGCAAAGGCTCTTGGAGAGTATCTTTCCTCCGATTCTGTAATTGTAGCAAATGCAAAAGTTCTTTCTCCCGAAATGAATGATAAAAATTCCAACCTGAACAGAAAGGTTGCCTACAAGGACGAAACAGTAACAGAGGAATTTAATTTCAGTATTGTTAAAAGGCTCAATCCCATGCTCGAAGCAGGTACAATCAATACCGTGCAGGAGGGTGTGAACGGTGAGAAGAATGTTACCTACAAGGTAAAGTATGAAAAAGGCGTTGAGGTTTCCCGTGAAGCTGTTTCCGAGGAAATTGTAAAAGAACCCGTTGATAAGATTGTAGAATACGGAAATAAGAATGCATCTAAAGATGCTCCCGTAAACAAGGGTATGCTTGATTATAAGTATGTAATTACCTGTGAAGCTACGGCATATGACCTTTCTGCCGAGGAAAACGGCGGATATGCAGGTCAGACCGCAACAGGTGTTCCTCTTGACAAGGGCGTTATTGCAGTAGACCCCAGAGTTATTCCTCTCGGCTCAAGAGTGTATATTGAGGCACTTGACGGAAGCTGGAGCTACGGCTACGCAGTTGCGGCAGATACAGGCGGAGCAATCAAGGGTAACAGAGTTGACCTCTGTTACAGAACAAGATACGAGTGTATTCAGTTCGGCAGAAGAAAGTGCCGTGTGTATGTGTTAAACTAAATAACCAAAAGTAAGCAAAGTGATTGTGACGAGGTCGTTGCAGTCATTTTCAGAAAAATCCCTTCATACATTAAGTGTGGAGGGATTTTTATTATGGAAAGTGCATCAAAGTTACTGAAAAACACGCTTATTCTTGCATTGAGTACAATCATTCTGAGGTTTTTTACACTATTTTTCCAATCGTATCTGGCATCAGCAATAGGTGCGGAGAAGCTGGGTGTATTCGGTATTATATCATCTGTGGGAGTTGTATTTGCAACAGTTTCCATATCGGGAATCCGCTTTAGTGTAACCCGTCTTGTAGCGGAGGAGGAAAGCCAGGGCAATCCCTACCCTCATTCTCTTATGCGATGTGCCTTTCTGTATGCCTCGTTTTTTGGAATGTTATCGGGACTTACAATGTTTTTCGGTGCTGACCTCTTCTCACATTACTGGGTGATGGATTCCTCCGTAGCATCTGCCCTCAGAATAATGGCAATCTCAATGCCACTTATTGCATTTGGAAGCGTAGCGGAAGGTTTTTTTTCGGCAAAACAGAAAGTTTTCCGCCTTGTAGTAGTGGAGCTTGGGGCACAAATATTAAGAATCCTTTTTGTTATGCTTGCCTTTTCCAAAAACATACCGCTCAGTGTGACGGATATCCTCTCCGTTGGTATGCTTATAGGGGAGGGGAGTCTTGCCGTTGGTATGCTTCTTCTTTATTTTGCAGAAACAATAAACAAAAAAGAAAATTCTCCCACGGATAAAAATCTCAGGAGGCTTGGTAATACTGCCCTCCCACTTGCTGTCAGTGCCTATATGCGGACAGGACTATCCTCTCTTGGGCAGATAATAATTCCTCACGGACTTAAAAAAAGCGGTATGAAAAGCTCGGCGGCATTTTCTACTTACGGTGTAATTACGCAGATGGCTTTTCCCGTAGTAATGTTTTCTGCGGCACTTTTAGGTGCATTGGGAGAAATACTTGTACCACGGCTTACTCAAGCTCAGGTGCAAGGCAAAAAGCTGGGTGTAAGCTACATTGTAAACCGTGCATTAAGGATAGGAGTGGTTTTCAGCTTTGGGGTAGCAGGAGTTATGTACTTCTACTCTGTACTTTTGGGAAAAGCGGTGTATAATAGCATCGAGGCAGGCTTTTACATAAAAATATTTGCCCTCATTGTTCCCGTAATATATATTGACTGTGTGACAGACGGATGTCTTAAGGGTCTTGGTCAGCAGGTTTATTCAATGGTCTATAATGTGCTTGAGGGAATTATGAATGTAGTTCTACTTTTTATATTGCTTCCCCGTGTGGCAATAATAGGTTACATAGCGGTTATGTACATAAAAGAAATTTTCAACGCATATCTGAGCATCAGAAGACTTTCAAAGGTAACAAGTGTTGATTTTAAATCTATAGGACTTTTAACAGCTTTGATATGCTCGGCAGGGGCAGGAGTTTTTTGCAATATAGTTTTTCCCACGGCAACGGTGTTTATAAAAATTGCCGTGTACCTCGGCTTTTATATTTCTCTTCTGTATGTTGGAAGCGGGGTTTCCCGTGATGATATCAGGTGGATACTTCATCTTTGCAGGGAAAATAACGTAAAAAAACCTGTTCTCGGTGTTGACAAAACAGCCCTCGGGCGGTAAAATAGAAAAATAGACTGCACAGAAAAGAGGCGTCAAAATGGAAGGTTTAATATTACCAAAAGAATATACAGCCAAGCTGACTCTCCGTGAAACACAGAGAGCGATTAAGATTGTTAAGGATAATTTTCAGAAGAAGCTTGCACGTGAACTTAATCTTGATAGAGTAACTGCACCAGTTCTCGTAAGAAAGGACAGCGGTATAAATGACGACCTCAATGGTGTTGAACGCAAGGTTGAATTTGACACCAAGGAATGTGACGGTATTGTTGAAATCGTGCAGTCCCTTGCAAAGTGGAAGCGTATGGCTCTCTACCGCTATGGTTATCAGCCGGGCGAGGGTATCTATACCGATATGAATGCAGTACGCCGTGATGATAAGGTTGACAACGTTCATTCCCTTTTCGTTGACCAGTGGGACTGGGAAAGAGTTATCTGCAGGGAGGACCGCAATATCGACTTTCTTAAGGATTGCGTAACAAAAATTGTAAGAGCAGCGGCAGATACGCAGGATATTCTTTGTGAAGAATTCCCTGTGCTTCAGAAAACGATTGAGAGAGAAGTTTACTTTGTAACGGCTCAGGAGCTTGAGGATATGTATCCCGGTTACAGCGACAAGGAGAGAGAAGATGCCGTTACAAGAAAGTATAAAACAGTATTTATTATGCAGATTGGTAAAGCTTTAAAGAGTGGAAAGCCCCACGACGGAAGAGCACCCGACTATGATGACTGGTCGCTTAACGGCGATATTCTGGTGTGGAATGATGTGCTTGGCCGCAGTCTGGAAATTTCTTCTATGGGAATCCGTGTTGACAAAGAAACTCTCAAGGCACAGCTTACAGAAAGAAATGCCCTTGACAGAATGCAGTTTGACTATCACAAAATGATTGACAGCGAAACCCTGCCTCTTACAATCGGCGGCGGTATCGGGCAGTCAAGACTTTGTATGCAGATGCTTGGTCGTGCCCACATCGGCGAAGTGCAGGTTAGCGTATGGCCCGCTGAAATGAGAGAGGTTTGTCAAGAAAACGGAATATTCTTGCTTTAATGGTGAAAAACGGAAATTCTTTAATAGGAATTTCTGTTTTTTTGCACCTTGTTTTGACAAAATCAACAAAAAATCAGAAAAAAATAGCACTCCTTTGTGCAAAATGACGAAAGAAAAAATAAATTATTGTATATTATACAGATATATAAATATCACATTTTATAGTAAAATTAATATACGGAGGTACTCTTCGTATTATTACATAAAAACGGAATGCACTCACACAGTGAAATTATGTGAGAGGACGGAATCAACGCCCGTTATGCATCTTCGTAGAAAGGCGGTTTAGGCAATGAATGTATTTAGTGGAGAAAACATCAGAAACGTAGTAGTGTTAGGTCACGGCGGAGCAGGAAAGACATCGCTGGTTGAAGCGATTTTACATAAGGCCGGTGCATCTGACAGATTCGGAAAGATTGCAGACGGTACAACTGTAAGCGACTACGATCCGGAAGAAACCAAGAGAAAGATTTCAGTAAACCTTTCCATGGCACCCTGTGTATGGCATACTCCCAAAATACCGGATTCAAAGCTTAACCTTATTGATACTCCCGGATATTTTGACTTTGTAGGGGAGGCTATGGGCGGCATCCGTGCAGCGGAGAGTGCCCTTATCGTTATAAATGCGAAAAACGGCGTTCAGGTCGGTACTGAGAAGGCTTGGAAATATGCAACAGACCGCGGTATGGCAAGAATGATGTTCATCAATATGATGGATGACGAAAATGCAGATTTTGACAAAGTTGTTGCACAGATTCATGACAAATTCGGCGCAAGTGCCGCAGTTTTCAGAATCCCGATTAAGGACGGCAAGGAAATAAAGGGCTATGTCAATGTAGTAAGCGGTAAGGCATACACAGTTTCCAATGATGTTGAAACAGAAATCCCGATTCCCGACAATATGAAGGAATCTTACGATAAATATCACGACGCGCTTGTTGAAGCAGTTGCGCTTACAAGTGACGAGCTTCTTGAAAGATATTTTGCAGGCGACGTTATCACAGACGAAGAAATGCGTGCAGTTCTTAAAGGCAGTGTAAAACAGGGGCAGGTAGTTCCCGTTTACGGAGGATTCTGCGTGGATAAGACATTTGCAGTCCGTTCTCTTATGGATGCAATGCTCAAGTATCTTCCCTCTCCTGTGGAGGCAGAAACAAATCCCGTATGCGATGCATCCGCACCCCTCAGTGCAATCGTGTTCAAGACTTTGGCAGACTCTTACGGAAAGATTTCCCTTATCCGTGTAATGAGTGGTACTTTAAAGGCAGACTCTGCCGCATACAATGCAACCAAGGATGTTAACGAAAGAATTGGTAAGCTTTATGTTATCCGCGGTAAAAAGCAGATAGAAGTTCCTGAGCTTAAGGCAGGTGACATTGGTGCTGCTACAAAGCTTTCATACACACTTACGGGCGATACCCTTGCAAAACAAGGCGGAGAAGCACTCCCCAAGATAGAATTTGCAGCACCCGTTATCAAGATGGCAATTCTTCCTCAGGCAAAGGGTGATGAAGAAAAGATAAGTGCAGGTCTTAACAAGCTTCACGAAGAAGACCCCACATTTGAAATCAACAACAACGTAGAAACCAAGGAAATGACAATTGCAGGAACAGGCGAGCTTCACCTTGATGTTATCACAAGCAAGCTCAAGAGTAAATTCGGTGTTGCAGTAAATCTGCAGGCTCCCAAGATTGCATACCGCGAAACCATCCGCAAGAGTGTCAAGGTTCAGGGCAGACACAAGAAGCAGTCAGGCGGTCACGGTCAGTTTGGTGATGTATGGATTGAATTCAGCCACCACGACGGTAACGAGCTTATTTTCGAGGAAAAGATTGTCGGCGGTGCAGTTCCCAAGAACTACTTCCCTGCAGTTGAAAAGGGACTTCAGGAATCCATTGTCAAGGGTGTTCTTGCAGGCTACCCCGTTGTAGGTCTTAAGGCTGTGTTGGTTGATGGTTCATACCATCCCGTTGACTCTTCCGAAATGGCATTTAAGGTTGCCGCAGGTATCGCATATAAAGACGGTCTTACCCAGGCGAGTCCCGTTCTTCTTGAACCTATCGGACATCTGGAAGTTCATATGCCCGAGGAGCTTATGGGTGATATTATTGGCGATATTAACAAACGCCGTGGCAGAATCCTCGGTATGAATCCCATTGGTGACGGCATTGGCGAGGTTATCGCGGAAGTTCCTGAATCCGAAATGGTTAAGTATGCAACAGACCTTCGCAGTATGACTCGTGCAAGAGGTAGCTTCACTTTCCAGTTTGAAAGATATGAAGAAGTTCCCGAAAACATTGCACAAAAGGTAATCGAAAACGCAAAGGTATGATAAAAGAGCGGTGCTGAATTTTCGGCACCGTTTTTTGCATAAAAAGGAAAAATGCACATATAATTTTTTTAACAGGAGTGTGATTTTATGAATAAACTGATTGTATTTATTACCGTGTTTACGCTGCTTCTTACCGCTTGCGGCTCGGCTGAAACAAAAATATCAGCCGACAAGGCAAAGGAAATTGCATTAAATCACGCAGGTGTTCTGAAAGAGGATGCAACTTTCCTAAAAGCGGAAAGGGATAGTGAAAACGGAAAAGCAGTCTACGAAGTAGAGTTTTACTCGAAAGATAAAAGGGAGTATGACTACGAGATTGATGCCAATACGGGTGAGATTCTCTCATATGATTCTGATGCAGAAAGTGCTACCAATGCACAAAACGGAGTGGAACAGTCTGCCACCTCCGAAGTAACAGAGATAACCGAGGATAAGGCAAAAGAAATAGCCCTTACAAAAGTGCCGGGTGCAACAGCGGAAAAC